>JAIENH010000456.1 GCA_019751475.1 Cyclobacteriaceae bacterium | reverse complement strand
CGCAATCCAAAGTTAAATTTTCTCACATCAACACCGATGCCAAATACCCCACCAAAGTCTATCGAGTTGATGTTATCTTTAATACTTGTAGTAACTCCACCCGTTGGGCTAGTGTTTTGTCCATCTGCAGAAATTAAATACCCTATTTGTGGACCACCCAATAAATGAAATTGATTTGTAATGTTATAGCGAAGAAAAACAGGAAGGGAAGCGTAGTCAACATTGATGGTAGAAGATCCCGATTTTGAGCCAACTGAATTGTAAAACAACTCCGGCTGCAGCCCGACATTCTTACTAAACATAATGGTGTAATAAATTCCGATCAGGTATCCGGTACGAGTGTCACTTGTTAAGGCGGAACTGATAGTACCTGTTTGAATACTATTAATTTGAATGTTTTGCTTCCATTGCGCAAAATTCATTCCGCCCCTTACTCCCCCACTAAAAGTCTGTGATCGAACATGAAATGAAAATGTGAATGCTATAAACAAGACTAAGATGACTCGCATATTAATTGTTTTGGAATGGTTTAAGATGAATGAAATTGAGTCTACTATCTCTTCTACTTTACTCTTTGATTTGTGATATCTTGGACATCCAAAACCCACTTGCCTTTGATATTCCTTAAAGGATAGTCATGCAAGGGTGTCGCAAACAGTAGTGATCCAACAATTTGTAAGGCAAAACAACCGACAGCTACAGGAAGGTTTCCAACTGCAATACTGATTGCCCCACCTAATGCGGGCACTATCTGAATACCAACAATCATAGCTGTGCCTCCCTTTTTTCTCTTAGCCATTGATTTAATATCTTCCAGACTAAATTTCCGGCCATTGATTTGGATACTATCGTCCGTTATCTTGTCTATGATACCCACAATCTTAGAACCATCTATGAATCTGCACTTCACCCTGTTGCCTTCAAAGATCACAATCCTATCTCTGCGAGATTTCTCTTCCTTTACAGATAAAGTAATAAACTTTTGAGCATTCGCTACTAAGGTAAAGCAAGCCAACAAGATAATGGGAATGATAGAATTTTTCATGGACAGTTACATGAAGTGCCACCCCATACACATCCTTCAGGGCAACTCGGAGGTACAAAGTTAGGATCTTGTTCACATTGCCCACCATTGCAGACATATCCTGTAATACAGGTAATACCACAACAGGGGTCAGAACTTCCAGCGCATCCCCCACCACTGCCACCACTGCCAGGACATCCAGCAGCTTTTACGGCATAATAGGCTAAGAGGCCACATGGTATCAAATTTAAAGGCCATGGTGTAGAAATGCAAGCATAGGAATAATATCCAATCATTGTAATGTAGAATATACATTCAGCGTCAGACGCACTGGTTCTTAATTGGATGGTTTCTCTACGTGATTGTTTATTTGCGAAGGCTGAAATATTTTCAAAATATGTCCTTCCAACGGAGGTTCCCGCTAAGAATTCTAAAGCCGCTACATGTTCTTTCAAAACATCTAATTCCATTTTATCCAATGTCATGTATATACCTTGCCCGAGTTTGCTTTTGTAGCTCTTTATAAGACTAAGAGCCTCTGGTCCGGGGCCATAATTGATGAAATAAAAATTGAGCATATTCATATCATCTGAAATGAGTCGTTCATGTGCTTTTGAAACACCCGGAAGTGATGCTTCCTTGCTCTTAGGCGAACAAGATGCGTTATTCAAATTTAACCCTAACTTTCTACTAGTCGCGTAGTCATTAAAAACTTTAATTTGATTTTCAATCGACAGGTCTCCATCGCCAATTTTTTCGTTCAAATAGTCAAAAGCCTTGACCAAATCGGAGTTGACTTTGACATCATTCGAAACATTGTTCCGAATCTCCAGCTCATTGTTAGAACCACAACTACACAATACAATGAGAATAGTGAATACATAACTAGTCTTCATATTTATTGGGTTTAGAGTTAATAATCTAAGTTTTCAGACCAAGTGTCAAATTTCGGTCGTCATTATAATTTTTGGGTTTAGTTTGATGATGAGGCGAAGTTAAAGTAGCTTTCGAAACTAAAACCCCTAAAAATTATTGCAATCAAAAACCTACACGTTGTTTGCTAAAACACTCATCTTTGAAAGCATCACTATGAAAATCGGGGAAAAGATTCGGAAAATAAGGGAAATGAAGGGTATCTCGCAGGAATACCTAGCTACTCAAATGGAAATCACGCCCCAGGCTTACGGCAAGATAGAGCGCGAAGAAACAAAATTGGATTTCAACAGACTTGAAGTAATTGCAAAATTGCTCCAGGTGGATCCCTTAGATATTGTAAACTTTGATGAAAGTCAGGTCTTTAATAACACCTTTAACAATCATAGCCCTCATCAAAAGAATTTTATTCTTCACAATCAGGAACAAATGGGGCCATTGATAGAAAAAACGTTGAGCGTACTTCAGGATGAGATACAACATTTGCGTCACAGCAATGAAATCTTAATGCAATACATCGAGAAGCTTCGGAATCGTTAACGTGTAGTTGGATCATATAATCGATGGCCTTACCTCAATCTGACGAAAAAGAAATGTCATTCCTCGACCACCTGGAGGAACTTCGGTGGCACATTGTGCGGTCGGTGGTGGCCATTATGATCTGCATGATCGTAGCCTTTGTGTTCACTCCGTGGATTTTTCACAACATCATCTTTGCTCCTTCGCGGGTGGACTTTCCCACCTTCAAGTGGCTGTGCGCCCTCGGAGAATGGACCGGAGCCGTGGATGCACTTTGTGTAAAGCCGTTTCCGTTCAAAGTACAGAGCCGCTACATGACGGGCCAGTTTACCATGCAGATATTGGCTTCGTTTGTCATCGGGTTCATTATTTCCTTTCCTTATGTGTTTTGGGAAATCTGGCGTTTTGTAAAACCAGGGCTTAAGCAAAACGAAAGCAAAAATTCGCGCGGGGCTGTGTTTGCTGTCTCTTTTCTTTTTATGCTCGGCATCTCATTTGGCTACTTTGTGCTCTGCCCCATGATGACGTGGTTTTTCTCGTCCTACTCCATCAGCGATGCCATTGTCAATGAGTTTGACATCACATCCTACGTGTCCACCTTCATTGCATTGGTGTTCGGCAGTGGTTTGTTGTTTCAATTACCCGTAGTAGTCTACTTCCTCACGCGCATTGGTCTGCTTACGCCCCAATTTATGCGCACGTATCGCAGGCATGCTATTATTGTAATCCTCATTATCGGGGCCATCGTCACTCCTCCCGATCCGTTGAGCCAGGTATTGATTTCGCTGCCGTTGTTTCTCTTGTATGAGATTAGTATTTTCATCTCGGCTTATGTGGTGCGACAGAAACGCAAACAGGAAGAGAAAGATGCCCAGGCCGACCAAATGACAGCATGATGCAAAAAATCGCCATTGGTGCCGACCACGCAGGTTTTGATTTAAAGGAGTCGCTGAAAAAGTGGCTTTCTAGTAACGGCTACATCACCAAAGACTTTGGTACTTATAGCAGTGAGTCAGCTGATTATCCTGACTTTGCCCACCCTGTAGCTTCGGCCGTGGAAAATAAAGAGTTTGATCTCGGTCTCCTCATTTGTGGCAGTGCCAACGGAGTAGCTATGACCGCCAACAAACATCAGGGCATTCGTGCAGCCATTTGCTGGAAAGAAGAATTGGCTTCCTTGGCGCGCGAGCACAACGATGCTAACATTCTCTGCTTGCCAGCACGCCACATTTCAGGTGAGCTGGCCGAAAAAATCCTTGATCGTTTTCTACACGCGAGCTTTGAAGGCGGCCGGCACGGCCGAAGGGTGAATAAGATCAGTTGCTAGTAACGGGCAGCTTCCAGTACAACTCGCCTTCCTTTCGATACTGATTTTTTAAGTTTGGAATCTTTTCCAAAATAGGGCCCATCAGATTTTGGGTATCAACAATCACATCCGGAGGATTTTTTTGAAATGATTTATTGATCCAAATGATATTTTCATAGTACTCTGATTGCTCAAAGTAATTTCTCGACAAATCCCAATCCAAAAAGGATCCACCCAGAGAGTTCTGTTGATAGAGGGGTAAATCATTGCCCAGCACCATTACTTTCTTGTCTTTTATTTTCTCAGCTTGTGCAGAAGGCTTTGGAAAAAAGCTTCTGAAATCAACCTTCGACAACGAATTTCTCGCTGACAGGTAGTTAATGCTTAACAAGCCGATCAACAAAATCCACAGCATGCTCTCGGCTATCCACTTTCGTCTGATCAGCAACAAGTAATGACTGAAGTAGTAGGCCAAGGACGGTATGCAGGTAAAAAAACTATGCGGTGTGCGCTCTGCGGTGAAAATAATCTGAACAATGGCGATCAGCAGCCAGAGAAACATAACCTGCGAAAGTTGAGATTGATACTTGGTAAACCGCGCCTCACGGGTGAGCATGAAAAAAGAAAATACGAGATAGGCTATCGGTAAGATGCCAAGGAAAAAGAGTGAACCCCAACTTACATAGACGATTGGCGGCCTCGAAAAATTTGCCAGGTAAAAGTGAGTCCATAAATCATCTGTCTTTCCGTAGCAATAGTAAATGGTAAACAAAATTCCATGCACAAGGGCATAGCCAAAGAATGTCAGCAGGATTTTGCGAAGGGTGGTTCGGGCAAACACAATCAGGATAAGGACGGCTCCTAGCAGGAAGATGGAGTATGAAAAAACAAAAAGTGATGCGAGACCAATAAACACTCCTAGGTTCAGCACAATTGAGTCGCGGTCAATCCTAAATTCAATTTCCTTAAACAAGTTATTCAGCGACAGCAAAATCAACGTAGAAGCAATCAACTCCTGCGACATGGCCATCATATCGAATGACACAAACGACAGCAAGCCAAAGATCAGTGCCGGCACATAGGTGCTTTCGTTGTAGGCTTTGTTGTTGATCAATAAAATTGCAAAGTAGGCGGCCTGAAAAAAGATGAACATCAGTGCCAGCAGATGGCGCGCCACCAGCGACCGCCCAAAAAGCAAATCAAGAAAGCCATCCATAACCGCCATAAGCGGTGGCGTGCGATCAATGATCTCTACATATAAAATCTTGTCCCCCATCACCTCACCAAGTACCATGTGATGCAACTCTTGCAGCGTGATACCTGGCAATCGAAGCAAAAGTGGGAGGCCTGCCACCACGAGAAGTATCAGCAGGCTGAGCAGCCGGTAAGGGTCATTGATTCTAAAGTAGCGAAGCACAGAAAGTTGGTATCAGGCCGCAAATAATTGAAAATACTACACAGTACATAGTCTGAGCAGGCGCCTTTGCGAATAAACACGCTCAGAACTTCGGACTAAATACTACCTTTACTTTATGAGTAGCACCGTGCGTCAGCAAAAGTTTAGCCGGCTCATCCAAAAAGAGTTGAGCGATATTTTCCAGCGCGATCAGCGAGGTTTTTTGGGCAACACGTTTCTCACCATCGTAGAAGTGCGGGTGAGTCCCGATTTGAGCTTTGCTAAAGTCTACATCAGCATGCTGCTTGCCAAAGACAAGAAAGCGGCTCTTCAAAAATTAGATGATCACAAAAAGGAAATCCGCAAGGCCTTGGGTGCACGCATCAGAAATCAAGCGCGCATCGTACCTGAACTGGCCTTCTTCCTTGACGAAGTGGAAGAGAAAGCTGAAAAAATGGATGCGTTGATCAAGAGCCTCAACATACCCACCGATGGGCCAGAAAAAGAGTAAGTGCTGCACACGGTTATGGATCTTCCGTTTTTTATAGCCAGGCGATACTTTCTTTCAAAACGAAAGAAAAATTTCATCAATGTTATTTCCATTCTTTCCATGGTGGGGGTAGCTTTTACTACGGCTGCTTTGGTTATCGTTCTTTCTGTCTTCAACGGTCTGGGTGTCTTACTGAATTCATTAAACCAATCGTTTGATCCGGAACTAAAAATATCATTAGTGAAGGGCAAGTCGTTTGAACTTACCGATGAATTGTTAGCTCGCATCGAAAATACTCCTGGAGTTAAAATCGTGACGCCCGTGATTGAAGACTATGTGTACGTACGTTATCGCAATGCTGACATGGTCGTGACCATGAAAGGTGTAGGTAAAAATTTTCTTGAGCAACACCGACTGGATGATCACATTGTTGACGGTGAGCTGAAGCTTACAAAAGACAGTATCCCTTTTGCCATTATTGGCAACGGTGTACAATACATGCTGTCCGCTAGCCTGAACGATGACATGCATGCTTTACAGGTATTTTACATTAAGAATTTAAAAAGTCAGTCGCTCAATCCATTGTCTATGTATGCACGCAAAAGCATACGCCCGGGGGCAGTATTCTCCATCGAAAAGACATATAATGAAAATTACATGTTTGTGCCGCTGGCCTTTGCTGAATCGTTAATGGACTATGGCAACAAGCGCACTTCGCTTGAGGTGCAAACGGATGGAAAAAATCCGCGCGAAGTGCAAGCCGCTTTGCAGCAAGCATTAGGTGAAAATTTTACTGTACTAAATAACGAAGAGCAGCACAAAGAACTTTACCTGCTTGTGAAATTTGAAAAACTGTTTTCGTTTCTCGCACTCTCTATTTTGCTATTAGTTGGCTCCATCAATATCTTCTTTTCACTCATGATGCTCGCCATCGACAAAAAGAAAGACATCAGCGTGCTAACAGCACTGGGCGCTCCTGCTTCGTTGATCAAGCGCATCTTTCTCACCGAGGGCGCGCTCATCGCCTTCACCGGTGCAGGCATCGGGTTGGTATTAGGTGCTGTTCTTTGCTTCCTCCAAGACCAAGTTGGGCTGGTGAGCATGGGTATGGAGAACGCTGTCATTTCTCACTACCCGGTGAAGATGCAAGTCTCTGATTTTTTGCTGACAGGCCTTGTGATTGTAGCTGTCACGTTCATTATTTCCATTCGGCCTGCTTCGTTGGCCGCCCGATCGTACTCCATCGACCACCTGTAATGTAAGGTTTGCTACAAAATCGCTGAAAAAAATTTGCCGGGATTGACTATGTTGCAATTCTGCTTTTTCTGAAAACTGGGTAAACGCTTGATTTTACCGTCTTTTCATCAGTAGAAAGCGGGCATTTTAGCTTAAAAATCACATTTCAGGCCCATGAAGGTTTCGGCCTCCCAACCGTTTCAACTGATTTACTCGCTCTACCAGCACGAGTACCTGGGCTATATTTTTGAGTCTTTTATTGTCCATCTCGATGAGAAAGGCCGGCTGACCTATCAGCATCAAAATATCTCATCCAAAAATGCGCGTGAGTTTTCGAAAGGTCTTGATGCGCGTGATTTTGAGTTGATTGAAATCATGGATAGCATGAACCAGGATGCCGTACTGCGTCACTTCTCAAAAAAGATCATGAAACCCGATGAATTCTTTGTCAAGGTCTTCAAGAAAGACAAAGGCGAAGAGCGACTGCTGCAAGAGCAAATCGAGGTATACATGGAGAAGCGCAGAGCAGCCGTACTGGAAAAAATAAAAGGGAAGCAATTGTACGAAATGGGCAACGATGGTGAGCCCACGTGGCGCAAAGTAGAAGTGGTGGAAAAACGAGCGAGCGTAAAATTTCACGTGATCCGCACAGACGAAAACACTACCTACTACCCCACCATCACGTGCAACGAAAAGAAAATAGAGATTCCTACAGCAGCCGCTTACATGGTGTGCAAGCACCCGGCCTGGATGGTGGTGAATGGAAAGCTCTACGGATTTGATAAGCCGCTGGATGGAAAAAAACTGGTGCCCTTCTTAACGAAAAAAAGTATTGTGGTGCCCAAAAATCTTGAAGAGAACTATTACAAAAATTTTATCACTTCACTGGTTGCCTCATTTGATGACATCGAAGCACAAGGTTTTGAAATCGTAAAAAACTCATTGGAACCACACCCGCTGCTTACCATCTCGGAGCTTCCACAAGTTGGTGCCAAAGAGGCCCCGGGTCTCTTCGGAGAAACGGCAGGTCAAAAACCAAATCATGACGAAGCAGGAAAAATTGTTTTCGATCTTTCGTTTAAATACGGAAAGTACCGCTTTCGCGGAGGAGACGATGAAGACGTGAGCGTGACGCTCGATAAAAATGAAGACTCATACATCTTTCATCGCATTAAGCGAGACATTGAGTTGGAACGTAAGTTCTCTCTCACACTCATCAAGCTGGGACTCCCATTGGGCGGAAATTTTCGCACCGCTCTTGAAAAAGCTCAGGCCTTTTCATGGATCAATGAAAACAGAGTTAACCTCCTGAATTTTGGATTTGAAGTCAGCCAGCCCGACAATCGCGATAAAAAGTATTTTGTTGGCAAAGCTGTGATTGAGTTGGAGGTAAGGGAGGCCGTAGATTGGTTTGATATCCACGCCAAAATCCGATTCGGAGAATTTGAAATTTCATTCAAAGAGCTTCGCAAGTTAATCCTGAAAAAGAAGGTAGAGTTTAAACTTCCAAACGGTGAGATCGCCATCATTCCCGAAGCGTGGCTTATCAAGTATGGCGACCTATTCGCGCTAAGCGACACACACGGTGCACAAGAGAAGCCCGTGCTGCAAAAGTATCATCTCAATCTGCTCAAGGAACTTCAAGAAGGTAACCTGGCCAAGGTGCACATGAGTGATCGGCTGCGCAACCTGGAGAATTTTACCGGCATTAAAGACTACGCGCTGCCGCGAGGTTTTAATGGGCAACTGCGTCCTTACCAAAAAGCCGGCTACAACTGGCTTCGATTCCTCAATGAATTTCACCTGGGTGGATGTTTGGCCGATGACATGGGCCTTGGTAAAACCGTGCAGACCCTTACCCTTCTTCAATCCGAAAAAGAGAAAGGTCCGGTCGGCACTTCACTTCTCATTATGCCAACATCCCTCATTTACAATTGGGAGATGGAAGCGGCCAAGTTCACACCGGATTTGAAGTTGCTGATCTACACCGGTACTAACCGAAACAAAGACAGCGAACGATTTAGTCGTTATGATGTTGTTCTTACTTCCTACGGCATTACGCGATTGGATATTGAAAACCTTCAAAAATTTACATTCAATTATGTGATTCTTGATGAGTCGCAGGTGATTAAAAACCCCACCTCCAACATTGCCAAGGCCGTGCTCCAATTAAAGTCGAAGTACAAACTTACGCTGACCGGTACTCCACTCGAAAACACCACGATGGACTTGTGGTCACAGATGACGTTTATAAATCCCGGGTTATTGGGAGGTCAGACGTTTTTCAAAAATGAATATCAGTTGCCAATTGAAAAGCGGCATGACGAGGCGAAGACTAAAAAGCTAAATGCCATCATCAAGCCCTTCATTTTACGAAGGCTCAAATCGCAGGTGGCCACCGACCTGCCAGAAAAAGTGGAGAACATTTACTATACGCACCTCACGCCATCGCAAGAAGAGAAATACGAAGAGGCCAAATCTTTTTACCGTCATAAGATATTAGAGCTGATTGAAAAAGAAGGTATCAAAATTCGCGGATGACCATTCTTGAAGGGCTCACGCGGTTGCGTCAACTTTCCAATCACCCACGCATGGTGGACACACACTACAAAGGCGACTCAGGCAAGTTGGAAGATCTTTCGCACATGATTGAAAACGCATTGCTGGAAGGTCATAAACTTTTAATCTTCAGTCAATTTGTGAAGCACCTGGAGATCGTGAAGGAATTTCTCAAATCAAGAAAAATTGATTTTGCCTACCTCGATGGCTCCAGCATGGATCGCAAAGACCAGGTGGAGCGATTTAACAAAGACCCCGATCTGAAAATATTTCTCATTTCAATCAAGGCCGGTGGATTGGGTCTTAATCTTACCCAGGCTGACTACGTGTTTATTTTAGACCCATGGTGGAACCCTGCGGTAGAGCAACAAGCCATTGACCGGGCCCACCGCATCGGACAAAAGAAAAAAGTTTTTACCTACAAGTTCATCACACGAAACACCGTAGAGGAAAAAATTCTTCAGCTGCAAAAGAATAAACTTCGCCTTTCTGAAAATCTTATCAGCACAGAAGAGAGCATCGTCAAGTCATTGACGAGAGAAGATATTGAGATGATGCTTAACTAAGTGTCAACAGTCTAGTCCCCCATCTCTTCCCGCGTATACTTCCACCGCTTGTGAGACCAGAGCCAGCCTTGTGGTTGTTCATGAATAATCTTCTCTGTTGCCGCAACGTATTTTTCAATCACAGTAAAATCATCTTTGGCATATGGCGGCTGGGCAATTTTAATCAATTCATTTTCGTAGTAGCCCCGTCTGATTTTACGACTCACAAAAAAAATAACAGGATATTGAGTAATAATGGCCAATTGATTGATGCCCTGAAAAAAGGCCGTATCCTGGTGAAGAAAGGTTGTCCAGTAGCGCTTGTCAACCTGGGCGCTGGGAAATTGGTCTGCCAGCAAGGCAATAGCATGTAGTGTGCCTTTTCGTTTGATAGCCGCCCGCCCGACATTGTTTTTCTGGATAGCTTGTGCCCCAAAACGCTGGCGGATGATGTTTGAAAACCTATCAAAGAACTCAGAACTCTGTGGCTGAAAGACATAAAAAAGAGGAGGTGATGTATTGAGGCAAGCACCTGCCAGTAACCACTCCCAATTAAACTGGTGAGAGGTGAGGTAAATCATCGACTTACCTTCACGTGCCAATGACTCAATGACTTCCGGATTCTTGTAAGTCATTCGCTTACGGATATCCGCCTCGCTCATCGTCAACAGCTTCAAAGTTTCTACGGGATAGTCGCAAAGGTTTTTGTAAAAACGCTTTTCAATGACCGCTCGTTCCTTTGTTGACTTCTCTGGAAATGAGTTCTTCAGGTTTTCATTCACTACATCTCTGCGATAACGAATTACATAAAATGACATAACGAAAAGAAAATCCGACACGAGATAGAGGATGCGCAGCGGCAGATATGAAAGAAGTCGGAGGAATAACATACGCGCAGTAAATTACGCGAATGTTTTAATTACTTTTACCATTCCTAGTACGGTTGGCATGAAAGACAAAGTAGTAATCATCACAGGCGGATCGTCCGGCATCGGCAAAGCGCTGGCAGAAAAATTTGGTGGGGAAGGTTCAAAAATTTTAATCACCGGTCGGAACAAAACAGATCTTGATGAGACGGTAAACGAACTGAAAAGCAAAGGTATTGTCATCGCTGGCTTCCAAGCCGATGTAAGCACTGAAGATGACAACAAAAAAATGGCGGCAGAAGCCATGCAGCTCTACGGTCGCATTGACATACTTATTAACAACGCAGGCATCACCATGCGGGCCCTGTTTGAAGAAGTTGACCTGGCCGTAGTGAAAAAAGTGATGGACATTAATTTCAATGGAGTACTCTATGCCACCAAGTATTGTCTTCCCCAAATTCTTCAAAACAAAGGCTCGGTGATTGGCATGTCGTCCATCGCAGGGTATCGCGGCTTGCCCGGCCGCACAGGGTATTCGGCTTCTAAATTTGCTCTCAACGGCTTTCTGGAAGTACTACGTACGGAGATGCTGAAAAAAGGCGTGCATGTTCTCACCGCATGCCCAGGCTTTACCACGTCAAACATTCGCAAGCGCTCACTCACAAAAGACGGCTCGCTGCAAGGTGATTCGCCCCGTGATGAAAATGACATGATGAGCGCTGAAGAATGTGCAGCGCACATTTATCACGCTACGGTAAAGCGAAAAAAAATAATTGTTCTCACCCGGCAAGGAAAATTCACAGTATTCATGAACAAATGGTGGCCAGGGCTAATGGATAAAATCGTTTACAACGTGATGGCCCGCGAGCCCGACAGCCCGCTCAAGTGATCACGTCTTGCTGACGAACACCAATTTAATGTTGTCGGCCTTGCTGATGTTGCGATAAAAGTCGATCAACTCCGTATAGGAGGGTGGGGGAAACGTGCCTTTGTTTATTTTAACCCTGCGAATATAAACGACTTTCCCTGCATCTACTTTTACACTTGAGTCATATTCACCAAAACGAGATCTTATTGTGGTTGGAGAAGGAATTGCTTCTGGGCGAAAGTGATCCGGTAACGTATAGTAAATTGTGTCAATATCCATATAACCGAAGCGTCTTTGGATTTCGGTTTTTCTTTGTCCAAAGTTCTCTGGAATATAGGTTGAGCGATTTAATAAATTGGGGTTGAGGAATAATCTCTTCCCACTTTGACTTCCCAGCTTACGAAGGTCAAGATCTAAATCTATTCGCGCGCTTGGTATTTTAGATTTATTGGTTTGGGTTTTAAAGTCTAATACGGTAAAATTTGGTATAGGGGTATTTTTCAGAATCCAAGACTTTTGGTCTTCCAATCGGTCATCCAAAATGAAATTCAAATTTCCGTTTTCGTATTGAAGGCCTTTATATGTTGTGGCCACTTTTGCGATTCCATTTCCTGCCGCATCTATCACGACAGAGGCCGTTCGGCTTTGAAGGTTTTCCTCACTTGAATAGTCCCTGGTTTTAATAATCTTAGCACCGTCCTCAGTTATCGCCAAAGCATTTCTATCATATGTAAAAGTCCCCAGATAGCCGAAAGGATTTGTTTGGCTTGTGCATTCGAGCCACAATGTATCTTTTTCAGTAGGCACAAAAGCTATAGCATGATTGAACTGTGTGCTTGGAAAATCCGACTCAATTTCAGACGCATCTGCACCAGCGCGAATCAAGGTATAGAATGCCTTCACTCCGGCTTCTTTAAGAAGGGCCACCATGTAATTTGAAAGAGCTTTACAATCACCATAGCCAGCCTCATCCACTACTTTGGCCTCAAAAGGTTGAAATCCCCCAATACCCACCTGAATACTTACGTACCTGGTCTTATTCTGCAAATATTCGTAGAGAACTTTCGCTTTCTCTTCTGTTGAATTCAAATCTGACGTAAGTTCTTTCACCTGTTTCTTTGTTTCAGGCGGCAACTGATCACGATTGATGTTGAGTTTACTAATCCATTCACCAAAACCATTCCAGGTCTTCATAGTTCCATCATAATCATCAAATTCGAAAGTTGTAGGGGCGGCATAAATAGCTGGCAATTGCTTTTGTAGAGGTGGCGCTAGAGGTTCCTTTTCAATTGCTAAAATATTATGAAGGCGCCATTGTAGTTTGGTAACACCTCCATCTTGAATCTTCTGCTGATTAGCAGAAATGTTTTGCAACTTATATCGTGGAGCTAAATTCCAGTCATTAGAAAATTCTAATGAATACAGGGCTTCCTGAAGACTCATCTTCTCGTCCTGGATAGGCATGAAGGTGGGGATATAAAACAGGAATTTAAAATTAACTTCAGATTCAAACTCTACTGTATAAGGATATACACCGTAAGAAAGATCGTACCATTTTAATCGATTGTCTTCGTAAAGACTGAAGCCTGAAACCGCGCTTTGATCGTGCATCTCAAGTAAATTGACCTTCTTAATAACTTGGCCGGAAGAATCATATAATGTTCCAGAAAAGGACGAAATCTTACTTAAGTTGTCGTACCCAATCACTTCTAGTGCAAACTTTTTGCCCTGTTCATTTAAAATTGTGTAGGCCTTTTCTGTACGATGAACGGCTTTACTTTTAGATAGTATTCGAAATGAAGAGTTACTCTTTCTTATCACTACGTTCGCATCCTTTCTCAGGTTCGCTGGAATATCTCTCACCGCATACTTTATTTCTCGATTGCCATAAACAATATAAATGGAAGCAATAAAAAGTGCTGTAATTGAAAGTCTCATAAAGATTTCATTTTTCTCTAAGTATTATCTGCTCTGCATGTTTTGCGGCCATAATGTTGTAAAACTCCCGCAAATCCGGATACTCTGTTTGGGCAAAGAAACTCTTGCTTAGCATAAATTGGTTGATAACGGTTATTACATTGCCTTGAGCTACCGCATTAAAAATAAATTTTCCACCACCCTCGGGCAATAAAGCCATTTTTGCTTTGGGCAATTCTTCGACTTCAAATCCGGGAGGAATAGATATTTTGGCTGTATAGGTTAGCTCCTTAGGATAACCAAAATCAACCGGATAAATTCTTGTTTCAAGCTTAAATGGGTTTTCATCGGTGGAAAAAAATAATACAGGCTTCAAATAAATAGATTTCCCAGATTTTATGCTAAGGTCGCTTACATCAAATTGATAGCGCTCCTTAGTAGGCAGTGATAAATCTTGAGTATTTAGAAATTCGTATTTCAGGTTTGACGGATTGACTTGTTTAAATTGTTTTAGCGCATAAGTCTCTTTTTCGGTTGCAAGCGCTTTCCTTAATTCCTTTGCTTCATAACCAGATTTAGTATAATCAAGGAAAACACTGATTGAGCCATCATTGGCAAGTTTAAGATCAGTCGTGACTATTGTCTTGTTCTTTGCTTTTGGGTTTTCAAGTGGAATCCATTCAAAGTTCGCTTCCTTAACCCAATAACCAAGACCGTTTAGGCATGATTCTGGAATATACTCGATAGGCAAAAATTTGCTTGTTGCATCTATTAGCATTTTCTCTGATTTGTAGTCCGTCATAACTATTACATTGTTAAATTGACTACGGTTCGGCACGTCTTGTCTTAAAAAACCATTTTCTTTAGTACTAAGAAGTACTAGATCTGCCGGCAATCCTATCTGCCTGAGCATGGCAAGCAACATTAGATTTATTTCCCCGGAGGTGCCCGTCTTTTCTTCAATAATTGGTTTAAGTCCCTTTTTCCGAATCCCTGTTGAATACCTCCCATTCCATAACATTGTCTTTTGAACATACTCATGAATGGCTCTGACTTTATCATCTGGATTTTTCAATTCAGCTATAATATCATTGGATTGCTTCTCTAGAAAAGTCGTCCATTTCACTTGACCATTCGGAGCAAACATGTATCTATACGATCTCGCTACATCTGACCAATCAGTACTAAAATTATAGAACTGTATAGAGTATCGAGGCAATCTCATTGATCTGTCTGCGACCATGGTTGCCGCGGAAGCCAATTCAACATTTACTTTTGAAATATAATTTTTCTTCGAACCAATAAATGGCTCCTCTACAAAAGCAGGAACATTTTTCATAATCCAATGATTTTCGTCTACCTGGTTGGGAGTCAAATAACCCTGAATAAAAATCTGCGCCTTATTAGCCGTTCCTTGAACAAGATAAAACTCCGAATGGGCAATTGGAACATTTGTTTGAAACTCCCAGTCACGAAGGCTAAAGCCTGATTCACTCGAGACGTAATATTCATATTCAATAACAGAGCCTTCTTGAACATCTGACATTGCCCACTTGTACACTTGAATTCCATCTATGAATTCTTCCGTAAACTTTGCTTTACTCTCCACGGAAGAAATTTCCATTTTGCCTCCCCTGTAATTATAGGTGGCTGCCCGAAAATTAGAAATTTCTTCACTACCAAATAGTGGCACTGAAACATCCGACAAGTAATAGCCGTCTTTCTTAAGTATTTTAATCTTTGTGTACCTATAATAAACTAGCTTTTCTATGTCCAACTCACCGTAGTCGAAGAGTACAACGGCCGGAGCCATTGAGTCTTTTTCATATGCACTCATAGTTAATTCTGTCTTTGGGATATTTCCGAAAATAATTTTTGGCCGTTTGGCGTCCGCCAGTATGCTCATGTGTATAAGTAAGAGGCCTATTAGATACAGTTTAGTCAGTAGCATTTGATATAGTGAATACAGTGGCAAGACAAATTACAATTTGTTGCTAATATTTCCTTATTTGTTGATTGAATTTTACATGTCATAAAAATTAATGCCCAAACCCAAATCCTCTTTTTTCTGCCAAAGTTGCGGATATGAAGCTTCCAAGTGGCTCGGTAAGTGCCCGTCCTGTGGTGCGTGGAATTCTTTTGTAGAAGAAGTAGTTGCGAAAGCCGAAGCAAAAAATGACTGGCGCCAGGAAACAGGTCGATCAAAAATCAGTCAGCCGAAAACACTGGAGGAAATTGAATCAGGTCACGAAGTGAGAATGGCCACGCCTGACCAGGAATTGGATCGTGTACTGGGTGGTGGTATCGTGCCAGGTTCGCTGGTGCTAATCGGTGGCGAACCGGGTATCGGCAAGTCTACGTTGATGCTGCAGGTGGGTCTCGCCCTTAAAAATTTCAAGGTGTTATTTGTGTCAGGCGAAGAGAGTGAACAGCAAATATAAATGCGAGCACAACGTCTTGGTCTTCCGGGTACAACAAAAAACTTTTTCACGCTTACAGAAACCAACACCCGAAATATCTTTTTGACGATTGAGTCGCTGATGCCTCAACTGTTGATCATTGATTCTATTCAAACTCTCTACTCACCGTTGCTGGATAGTACGCCCGGCAGCATTGGGCAGGTGCGGCAATGTGCGGGTGAGTTGATGAAGTTTGCCAAGGAAACCAACACGCCTGTATTCCTGGTTGGCCACATCACCAAAGATGGTTCGCTGGCAGGGCCAAAAGTGCTGGAGCACATGGTCGACACGGTGTTGCAATTTGAGGGCGACCAGCATCTGGCCTATCGAATTTTGCGAACGACCAAAAACAGGTTTGGCTCCACATCTGAAATTGGCATCTATGAAATGCGCAGCACCGGCTTGCGCGAAGTAAATAATCCGTCTGAAATTTTAATCTCTCAAAAAGATGGTCCCCTCAGTGGCGCGACCATCGGAGCGACTATTGAAGGTAACCGGCCGTTGCTTATTGAGATACAATCATTGGTGAGCCCAGCCTCCTACGGCACACCGCAACGCACCCCAACAGGCTTTGATCACAAGCGGCTTAATATGCTGCTGGCAGTGCTCGAAAAGCGATGTGGGTTTCGCATGGGCACACAAGATGTATTTGTGAACATGGCCGGTGGTATTTATGTAGAAGATCCCGCCATCGACCTCGCTCTTTGTATTTCGGTGATCTCATCGATGGAAGAAATTCCGATCAGTGAGAAAATTTGCTTCGCGGCCGAAGTAGGATTGGGTGGTGAGCTTCGAGCCGTGAATCGCATTGAGCAACGAATATTGGAGGCAGAGAAATTAGGCTTTAGCGAAATTTACATTTCAAAGTTCAATCAAAAATCGCTGGACGTGAGGAAGACCAAAATTCAAGTCAAAGGCTTTGGCAAGTTGCAAGATGTGTTTCAGGATTTGTTTGGGTAGTACGTCTACACCTTATTCACATCCACCTTCACTACTATGTTTTGTTTACCTGAGCTGAAAATGATTCCTTTAATCGGAGCTACATCAAAATAATCGCGACCAACGGCTACCGTGATATGCCGTGATGTGGGCAGCACGTTGTTGGTCGGATCAAATTCTACCCATCCAATCTCGGGAAAATATACGGCCACCCATGCGTGTGATGCATCTGAGCCCACCAACTTTGCCTTGCCGGGAGGTGGAATCGTTTCAATGTAGCCGCTGACATACCGGGCTGGCAACTGCAGGTTGCGCAAGCAGGCAATCATCAGGTGAGCAAAATCCTGACAGACACCTTTCCTCGATTTCACTACTTCCTCCACAGGCGTATTCACGGTGGTGAATCCCGGCTTAAATTCTACTGAGCTATAAATTTTTTTCATCAGCGATTGGCAGCCTTCCCAGAGTGAGGCTCCGGCAGGAAAACAGTCTCTGGCAAAATCCAAAATGGGCTGACTACATGGTACGTAGTGAGACGGCAGCGTGTATTGCAAAATGTCTGCATACGTTTCATTCTGATGAGTCAAGAGTTGTTGCGTGTCAAACCATCGAATAGAAGAACTAATAGCTTTGTCAGGATTTGCTCTGCTTTCAATTTCGACCAGGCTCTCGGATACAATTTCCAGGTGGTCGTGCTCTTTATAAATGGAAATAAATAATAGTGTATTGCCAAAAAAATCGGTGCGATAGGTAAGCTCATCGGGCGTGGGTGTGATGTGTACATCCGATGAGATGCAACGCTGCTCTGTTGTCGTTAGCGGCACAAGGCACAAGCGGTTGTGGCCGGTGCTCACCATGTCTTGATACGTGTACTCAGTGCTGTGCCGGATCTGGTAGCGCATGCGTTACACTTCAAATTGAAAACCATCCTTACCGCCTTGTTGCTGGTAAGTGGTGTGGTTGAAATAATGAGCACTGAGTTTAGATGACAGGTGCATCATTTGCTTTTGCAAGGAAGAACAAAATTCGTCAAATGCTTTCCGGTGGCGAGTCTCCGGGTCTGCTACCATAAGTTGTGTAATGTCCATCAGTCGTACCTGGCTGTAACATTCAAACACAAGCAACGAAATTTCATTGTCACCGCTGGTGCCTTCTTTTTGTGCAAGCGCCTTTGAGTATTTCAGCAATCCTTCCAATTGAGAAAGAATGGACGTTGGGTTTTGTCCATTTAAAAAGAGTAAATCCACAGTAGGTGAAGCATTGAGCGAAGTGCGATAAACACTCCGGTAGGAAGAGAGATTCTGGTTACTCATCAAAAGTGCCTCCAGCAATTGAAACTCCGTGCTTTCATCGTTCTCATACGAAAGAATAGGTTGGTATTGACCGAGCTCCATTAAAATTTCTTCAATGAGTTGGCCCATACGATACATGGTGCGGCCATCGCTGCGGTACATACTCTGCCGTGTCATTTCCGAAAAGGAAAGCAACCCGCCCTTGAGTTGATAGAGCAGGGAAAAAATATACCGTATTCCTTCCGGTTCCACCGCACCAATTCTTCTTCTCACGTTTTCAATCTCATCAATGATGCGCCAACTGTCCATCGTCCATCGGTCGCGGGCGGCATACATGGATTTGAGGAGATTATTAAGTGTAAATAAAATGCTGCCGGGCCGGGCCGGATTGCAAATCAATTGATGAATTTCCGGCAACGGGTTATTCAATTCCTCCTCCGCATCATCTACAAATCCGGGATAGGTGTCTGTGAGATGAGTGACGGTCTTGAGTAAGACTCGTATGTACTCTGATTCTGTTCCCTGGTTGGAATAATTTTTCTCTGTCAGGATTCGCAATACAATCCGAATGAAACGCGTGGTGCGAATGACCCGCTGCGTATAGCGCCCTACCCAAAACAGATTTTCGGCAGCTCGGCTCGGCAGCACCGCCTTGCGGTTCATGTCAGGTGTGCGGTGCACAAGGGTCCCTGAAGTAGCTTTGCTCGGAAGAGCCTCCACCCACGTGTCTTTTGACAAGCCACCATCCTGGTTGGATACAAGAAAACTTCCCTTCTCCGGTGAGCATCGCGTGAGTCCTCCGCGCATCATCTCGTAACCATTTTTATTGGCCACCAAGTATGATCGCAATACGGTAAAGCGCGGCTCCAGTTTTTCTTTTGCAAAGACGGGCGAAGTAGAAAATTCAACTTCCTCCTGCCCTACATATTTAAATGGTTCGAATTTTATCCTGCGTACCAATTCTTCCTTCTCTGCTTTTGACAACCGGCTGCCCACCACCGTCTTGAAGCGACTCATCCGCTCAATGCTCTTGATCACAAGTGTGTCGATGTGGTCGATCACGTA
>JAIENH010000283.1 GCA_019751475.1 Cyclobacteriaceae bacterium | reverse complement strand
GAAAACTGCGCGCCACCTTCCTCTCCGGCAACGATGCATATTTTAAGTCTGATACTTTTGGCAAGATCCTCGCCTTCGTACAAGGTCATTCACGACAGTGCCGCCTGAAAGACCAGGTAGGCAGACCTTCATTAATCATTGAGAACATCTCATCGGTGGAAAATGCATTGAAAATTCTCTCTCCATTGGTGCCATCGATTGATCTACCCCAACCCGCGATAAACAACCAATAGCGAATGCAATACGCTGGCTTGCGTTGCCGTTAATTCGGGACAAACCAAAGCCGGCACCTGCATTAAGCATTTATCAAAAAATCGCTACGCTTTGGAAAACACATAATTATCTCTTTATATTAGCGGTTGCTTTTGTCCTAAAACAGAAAAAATGAAGCATTTACGTGGTCTTATTGCAGTAGTTGGCGGCTCGGTAGTTATCGCATCATGCTCCTTGATCGGGGGTAAAAAGGGTGGTAAGCCTACGGCCATTAATCCCGGTCAGTTAAGTACCGCCACCAACCTTAAATACAATGACGAAGAAACGGGTGGTTTCCAGGTGAAAGATTTCCAGGGACAACCGGATGCCCCAAACACCGTGTTTATTGAAGGTGGCCGGGCTGTGATGGGATCGTACGAGGAAGATGTAATGTCATATCGTGATAATATTGAGCGCACCGTTTCAGTTGCTTCCTTTTATATGGATGAAACAGAAATTGCGAACATTCACTGGCTGGAATACATGCACTACCTCGCCAAAGACTCTTCACAAGAAGTATATCAGGCAGCACTTCCTGACACGCTTGTATGGGTTGGAAAGCTGGCATTCAACGATCCTTATGTTGATCATTATTTGCGTTATCCAGGCTTCCGTTACTTCCCGGTGGTGGGTGTTAGCTGGACGCAGGCCAACAATTATGCTAAGTGGCGTACCACTGCTGTTAACCAGCAGTTGATGAGAGAATCTGGTCAGGATTTGCCTGAAGTACCAGCTGGCGGCAGAATTCCTTTGGAGTCAGGCGTGGTAATTCCTGCTTACCGTCTGCCAACGGAAGCGGAGTGGGAGTATGCAGCACAAGCTCTTATTGGTACACAGTGGCTTGAAGAAATGCAGACATTCCAGCGTATCTATCCTTGGGACGGTCACGCACTTAGAAATCCGTATGGAAAACAAATGGGCTTTTTCCTTGCCAACTTTAAGCGAGGCCGTGGCGACTATGCTGGTATTGCCGGTCGCCTCAATGATGGTGCGTTGATTACTTCTTATATATATGAGTTTCCTCCTAACGATTACGGATTGTACAACATGGCCGGTAACGTGAGTGAGTGGGTAATGGACGTATATCGTCCGCTCTCTTATCAGGACTTTGATGATCTTAACCCTATCCGCAGAGATGGCTTCTTGGATGATCAGAAATTCTACAACAGTGATTTCGAGAAGAATCCTCAAGGCTTCACATCTCTTGTTACAGACAAGGCGCGCGTTTACAAAGGCGGCTCTTGGAAAGATGTAGCTTACTGGATGAGCCCTGGTACTCGCAGGTATCTTGATCAGGATTCAGCTACGGCTACGATTGGTTTCCGTTGCGCTATGATACGTGCCGGTTCGAATTATTGATCAGTTAAAAATTTCAACAAAAAGCCCCTTTTTGATACAAAGAGGGGCTTTTTTTATGCTATTGAGCCTCCGCAATACAGGCGATGCTCAACGATTTGCATCCATGATCAAGCAGATGTTGCCCGCATGATTCAAGTGTGGCACCTGTAGTAATCACATCATCAACTAATAAGACTCTTTTGTCGCTCAGTGTCACTCCATGATCAATGGCAAATACATCTTTCACATTTTCCCACCGCTCTGCTTTTGACTTTCGCGTTTGTGTGGTGGTGGTTTTTGATCGGATGGAAATCGACTCATCCCACGCGATGTGCATAGCCATGCCAAGTCCTTCGGCAAACTTTGCACTTTGATTGTATCCTCGTTGCCGCTTGCGCGAAATGTGAAGCGGCACCGGCACAATCAAATCGAACTCATTTTGAAATCCAGCATCGGCCAACTCTTTACCGTACACCAATCCCAACTTTACTCCTACTTCAGGGTGATTGGCATACTTGAGTTGGTGCAGTAAGTGTTGTACGGTGCCATGCTTCCGGAATTTTAAAAATGCCCAACCATGTTTCACGGGAAGCCGGCCTATCAGCCGGTCTTTAATTGGGTTCTCTTCTTGCTGATGGTAATTGGTTTTAGGCAGGTTGCTGATGCAACCTGTGCACACCGTATCTTCTCCTTTCAACAAGGGCCCCGAACAAGCAAGGCAATACCGCGGAAAGAACAATGAAACAAAATCTCCTATAAGGGTATTCTGCACCAGCATTTGTTTTCACCTCGCCTAAGAGGATATTTGACCTAAAATTTACAGACATGGACATCGTAAAGCAATTCAATGACTATCGTTCTAAAATGAACGTGAAAATTGCAGAGGCCGACAACTTGATTATCAAACGCATATTTAACCTGGACACCAATGCTTATGCTGCTGGTGTGCTGGATGTAAAAACAAAAGAATTGATAGGACTCACCTGCTCACTGGTATTGCGCTGCGATGACTGCGTGAAATACCACCTGGGAAAATGCAGAGAACTCGGCTTTACCACAGAGGAAGTAAATGAAGCCATGGGTGTGGCTACACTGGTGGGCGGCACAATCGTAATCCCTCACCTGCGCAGGGCTTTTGAATATTGGGAGGCACTCCATGTTTAAACGCGACCTGGAATTAGAGCGGGACTGGCAGTCGTTGCTAAACGAAATACAACGCCTGCTTAACAAAAAGCCCAATGATCTTAATGGCGTGCTCTTCCTGATTGGCGTACAAGAATTGGGAAAAGGTCACCAGCTATTCACCAAAGAGCAGAAACAAGACCTGCTACACATCGCCATTTGCAAGGTCCTGAGCTATTCGGGCTACTACACACTGGATGGCCTCGATAGCGAGGGCTGGCCCCACTGGAAAGTTGCTAAAAAACTACCCCGTTTTGACCTGTTAGAGCAAGAGAAGCTGTTGAAGATGCACGTGCTGGAGTATTTTGAAAAAGAGTTTGGCTGGTCACCCCCGCAGCAAAATACCCCCAACTGAATTCCCCGAAACCGACTTGACTTCGGAGAGTGGGTTAGTATCTTTATTGAGATTAAACTAACTGATTACTACTTTCGTTTTCATCACATGAGCAATCAGGTGCAGGCCGTGGACGAGAAGATTACTTCCTTTCGGAGGAAGTATTACCTGAATCTGTTTTTGCGTGGGGCTATCCTATCGCTTACGCTGGTGCTCGCCTACTTCTTACTCGCCTCATTGATTGAATACAATCTTTGGCTGGGCAAAGGTACCCGGCTGGTTTTGTTCATTCTGTTTTTTGGCACCGTTGGTTATTGTCTCTTCCGGTTTCTGCGCGAGCCACTGGCCTGGTGGCTGGCTGGCAAAGGCATCGGCCGGGAGCAGAGCGCAAAAATCATTGGCCAGCATTTTCCTACCATACAAGACAGGCTTCTGAACTTTCTTCAGTTGTCAACCGCCAAAAATGGAGGACCACTGCTGGAGGCCAGCCTGGAGCAAAAGGCTTCTTTATTTCAGGGATTTTCATTTGAAAGCAGCATCGACTTACGTGAAAACAATCGATTCTTAAAGTACCTGGCCATACCTTTTGTATTGGTGGCGGGTATTTTCATTGTCAATCAAAAAATATTCACGCAAAGTGCCGACAGGATCATTCACTTTAATCAGGAGTTTTCCCCTCAAGCTCCGTTTGAGTTCAAGGTGCTTAATCAACAATTGATTTCATTTCCCAACGAAGATTTTGTATTGAATGTTGGTCTGCAAGGAGAGGCCGTGCCAGATGCTGCCTACCTTGTATCAGGCACGCAACGTTTGAAAATGGAGATGACCAAGGCAGGCGAGTTTTCATATTTATTCGAAAAACTTCAGCAGAATTTTTCTTTTCAGATTGAAGCGGCCGGGTTCTATTCCAAGCCCTTCACAATCCAAATTGTGAACCGGCCAGAACTTCTTAATCTGAAAATGCAATTGCTGTTTCCTCGCTACACGGGCCGGGTAGCCCAGGAAGTAGTCAATGCGGGAAATCTTGAAATACCCGAGGGGACACGCGTGCGGTGGAGATTGCATACGGATAATGCCCAACGCGCCACTATTTTGTTCTCCTCAGCCACCGGTTCAGAATCAATGCAAAGTATTGATAATCAGTTCTTTGAATATGGTAAGAACTTCTTCAATAACGATGAGTATTCGATTGGGCTCGAAAATGAAAACAGCAAAAACAAAGACCGTATCGCCTATCGCATTGAGGTAATTAAAGACCAGCCTCCAGCCATCGTAGTTGATCACCTCAAAGATTCAATTTTGTTTAAGTCCATTATCCTCGCTGGCAATATTCAAGACGACTATGGGCTTTCAAAACTCGAACTTCATTACATCATCTCTTCCAAGGACAAGGAAGAAAAACGTGAAACAATTTCGATGGCGGTTGATCGCAGTCAAAATCAACAAAACTTTTTCTACAACTGGGCCATTGATTCACTCCACTTAAAGACTGGCGACCGGTTGCAGTATTACCTCGAAGTATGGGACAACGATGGTGTGCACGGAAGCAAGTCGACCAAGTCATCGGCTTATCAGTTTGAGCTTCCCAGCGATGAGGAGTTCAAGGCTGAGATCAAACGGTCACAGTCTTCTACGGAAAGTGAAATTGAGCGGAGCCTCACAAAAGCAAAGTCGTTGAAAGATGCAATTGAAGAAGCCGAGCAAAAGCTGAAAGGCAAGCAATCGCTTGACTGGCAAGACAGAAAAATGCTGGAAGACCTCATTCAGCAAAAGAAAGGTCTGGATGAAATGGTTGAAAAGCTCCAGGAAGAAAACAAGTTACTGGAAGAAAAGAAGGAGAGCTTCTCCGAGCAAAATGAACGCATTCGCGAAAAGTCTGAGCAAATACAAAAGCTCATGAACGATTTGCTCGATGATGAAACCAAAAAGCTCTTTGAGGAATTGGAGAAGATGCTGAAAGAAAATCAAGATCCGGCCCAGCTTCAAAAGATGCTGGAGAAGATGGAACGAAACGAATTGAATATTGAAAAAGAACTGGAGCGTACACTTGAACTATTTAAACAACTCCAATACGACTACAAGCTTGATCAAGCCATTCAGGAAATAAAAGATCAGGCCGATAAGCAGCAGCAGGTGCTTGACAAAACCCAGGAACTGGCCGGGGAGAAAAAGCCCGAGTCGCAAAATGAAAAAGGGGGAGAGGATTCACCCTCTTCCAGCGAAGAATTGGCCCAGGAGCAGCAAAACCTGTCCGAAAAAGCGGATGAATTCAAAAAAACCATTGAAGAACTCAATAAACTCGGAGAAGAGGTGAAAGAGAAAACGGAAAGCGCACCCAGCGAAGAGGAAATTAATAAGATGAAAGACCTGGAGCAGCAAAGCAAAGAATCACTGGAGCAGGGCAATCCGAAAAAAGCGACCGCACCTCAAAAGAAGTCGCTCGAGAAGATGAAGCAAATGCAACAGCAACTGGAAGGGATGCAAAATTCCATGGAGATGGAAATTGATCAGCAAAACCTGGAGTCGCTGAGGCACATCATTCACGGCTTGATCAAGTTGTCGTTTGATCAAGAATCTATCATTAAAGATTTTAATGCTGTGCAGCAGAGCGACCCTAAATACGTCACCCTTTCACAGGGCCAACTGAAGATCAAAGATGATGCTAAAGTGCTGGAAGACAGCTTATTAGCGCTTGCTAAAAAAGATCCCTTCATGGGAAACATTGTGACGCGCGAAGTGGGTGAACTCAATGGACACTTAGACAAAGCGACCGATAATGTGAAGGAAAGAAAGAAAAGCAATGCGAGTACAGACATGCAGTTGTCAATGACAAGTATCAATAACCTCGCGCTTATGCTTAACGATCATTTTGAAATGTTGATGGATATGATGGCGAACGCAATGCCTTCCATGAAAAAAGGAAAGAAAGACAAAGGACAAAAGTCGCTGGGTGAGATGCAGCAGAAACTTAATCAGCAGATTGAGCAAATAAAAAATAGTGGCAAGAGCGGCCGTCAACTTTCTGAAGAGCTGGCAAAGATGGCGGCCGAACAAGAAAGAATTCGCAGAGCATTGCAAGAGATGCAGGAGCGGCTAAAGCAGGAGGGAGGCAAGTCATTAGGCAATGATCTTCCTGGCAAAATGGAACAGACCGAGATGGATCTTGTTAATAAGCAGATTACAGAGCAGACTATTCGCAGACAGAAGGAAATCATTACCCGTCTGCTTGAATCAGAAAAATCGATGCGCGAACAACAACTGGATGAAGAGCGAAAAGGTGAAACAGCCAAGGACTACCAAAAGGAATTGCCCCGCGCCTTTGAAGAATATCTGCGATTAAAAGAAAAAGAAGTAGAATTGCTCAAAACGATGCCTCCCAAACTTTATCCTTACTATAAAAAAGAGGTGAATGAATATTTTAAACGACTTGGCAACCAGAAGTAATCAGTTATGAAGAACATCCGGATTGAGGTACCTGCTCTTTCAGAAAACATCAGGATGATTGAGAGCTTCATTGACAATGCCAAGGAAAAATTCCACCTGGACGATGATATCTATGGCAATATTATGATTGCCGTAACGGAGGCTGTGAACAATGCCATCAAGCATGGTTGCAAAGGCAACTCTTCCAAGAATGTTCACCTTTCGCTTTCGCTCGATGACTCTACCATAAAATTCAGGATTGAAGATGAGGGCGAAGGCTTTGATTATGAAAATCTGCCTGACCCGACTTCACCCGAAAACCTTGAAAAGCCCGGTGGAAGGGGCATTTTTTTGATGAAGCACCTTTCCGATGAGGTAGATTTCAAAGATGGTGGCAGGGTAGTAGAGCTTAGTTTTTATATGAATGCCTAAGTCGGTCATTCAATTTTTCTCCGAACGAACTTCATTCGCATTAGAAAATCAGCGCAAAGTATCTTCCTGGCTTAGCAAAGTTGCCAGCCACGAGAAGAAAAGCATTTCCGATTTGAGCTACATCTTCTGTACGGACGGTTACCTTCTCAAGCTTAACAAAGCATACCTCCATCACGACACCTATACTGACATCATCACCTTTGACTATTCTGAAGGCAAAGGCATTGTGGGTGAGGTCTTCATAAGTATTTCTCGGGTTCGTGAAAATGCCAAAGTCTACAGAGTAAGCTTTGAACAGGAGTTGAGGCGGGTAATGGCCCATGGGCTTTTGCACCTTCTTGGTTTCAAAGACAAAGGCAAGGCAGAAAAGGCCTTAATGCGCGAAAAAGAGGAAGCTTGCCTATCTTTGTGGAAATAAGTTTAACGTGAAACTACTCTAATTCAATATTCAAAATCACAAATTCAAAATTGGGTCAATTTTGAACTTTGAATCTGGAATTTTCAATTAAGGAGTTTCACGTGGAACGACACTAGCTATGTTTCCAGAATACGATGTAATAGTAGTGGGTGCCGGTCATGCTGGCTGTGAAGCCGCGGCAGCTGCAGCCAATATGGGCTCCAAAGTCCTATTAGTGACCATGAACATGACGACCATTGGTCAAATGTCATGCAATCCTGCTATGGGTGGGGTTGCCAAAGGCCAAATTGTGAGGGAAATAGATGCCCTGGGTGGACACTCTGGAATTGTGTCAGACAAGTCCATGATACAGTTCCGAATGCTTAACCGCTCAAAAGGACCAGCCATGTGGAGTCCACGTACCCAAAACGACAGGATGAGGTTTTCCGAAGAATGGAGGCTAATGCTGGAAAGGACACCCAATCTTGACTTTTGGCAGGAAATGGTTTCGGGAGTATTGGTAGAAGATGGTAGAGTAGTAGGGGTAAAAACAGCTCTAGGCTTGGAAATAAAGGCCAAGTCGGTCGTATTGACTAACGGAACATTCCTGAATGGCAAGATTCACATAGGGGAGAAGAATTTTGGTGGTGGGCGTACAGCTGAAAAAGCCTCTACAGGGTTGACTGAGAATCTGGAGTTATTGGGCTTTGAATCCGGGAGGATGAAAACCGGCACACCACCACGAGTAGATGGCAGGTCACTCGACTATTCCAAGATGGAAGAACAAAAGGGTGATGAAAACCCTGGTAAGTTTTCCTTCTCTGGCGAAACAAGCGCCTTAGAGAAACAACTAAGCTGCTGGATTACGTACACCAACGAAGCTGTTCATGGTGAGCTATCCCAAGGATTCGATAAATCACCGATGTTCCAGGGAAGAATACAAGGTCTTGGCCCACGGTACTGCCCGTCCATTGAAGACAAAATCAATCGGTTTGCTGATAAAGATCGCCACCAGATTTTTGTAGAACCAGAAGGTTGGAATACGGTAGAGATATATGTCAACGGATTTTCTACATCTCTTCCTGAAGACGTGCAGTTCAAAGCTATGACCAAAATTCCAGGCTTCGAAAAAGCCAGGATGTTTAGGCCGGGCTATGCTATTGAGTATGACTACTTTCCTCCTACTCAACTACGGCTTACACTTGAAACACAACTCATTGATAATCTGTACTTTGCTGGTCAAATTAATGGTACCACGGGCTACGAAGAGGCAGCCTGTCAAGGTTTGATGGCCGGAATTAACGCTCACAATAAAGTGCACGGAAAAGAGCCATTCGTGCTAAAGCGATCAGAAGCCTACATCGGTGTGCTGATCGATGACTTGGTTAACAAAGGCACACTTGAGCCATATCGTATGTTCACTTCACGAGCTGAGTATCGCATCTTGCTGCGTCAAGACAACGCTGACCTCCGCCTAACTGAAAAAGGACATCACATCGGGCTAGCTAAAGCTGAACGGCTCACAGCGTTGAATGAAAAGAAAAACAGACTGAAAGAAATTCTTCACGCCATGAATACATCAAAAGTGTCGGCTGAAGAAATTAACAACAGCCTTGAGTCGATGGGCTCTTCCGGTATTCGGGAAAAGACATCCATCGCCAATCTATTAAAGCGCCCGGAAATTGGCATTCCAGAACTTGGAAGACTCCATCATTCTATTGACTCGCTTCTTCAAAACTTCTCCAAAGAAGTAGCTCAGCAAGCAGAGATTGTTATTAAGTACGAGCCATATATTGATCGTGAGCAGAAGATGGCTGAAAAAATCGAAGCGCTAGATGATTACAAAATATTTGAAGACTTTGACTACGATAAAGTGAAAGCCCTGTCATCAGAAGCGCGTGAAAAACTTAAACGAATGAGGCCAGCTACTATTGGGCAGATGTCTCGAATCAGTGGCGTGTCACCGGCCGATGTCTCCGTTATGACAGTATACCTAGGTAAGTGATGACACTAGAGACACTGGCCGTTTGCCCAGCCTGCGGCTCTCAAAACTTTCTGGACTTTATTCAGTGCAAGGACTACACAGTCTCACATGAAAGTTTTCACGTGAAACGGTGCGGCACGTGTGGACTATGTGCCACATGCCCCCGCCCAACAACTGAGAATGCTGCGGCTTATTATGAATCTACGGACTATATATCGCATTCGTCTGGAGCCAAGTCACTCATGGATCGTGTCTACGTTTTAGCCAGGCACTTTACGTTGGCGTGGAAATATTCATTGGTTAAATCCACCGCAAATCATCGATCGCTTCTAGATGTTGGGTGTGGCACGGGTGATTTCCTTGCTTTTGCTAAAGCCAAAGGACTAACAACATTTGGTACCGAGCCGTCAGCAAAAGCAAGGGCCGTTGCACAAAAGAAAGATGTTAATGTCGTAAACAGCATTGCATCACTTCCCACACAAACCTTTGACGTCATCACCCTATGGCATGTGCTGGAGCATATCTACGATTTACCCGGCACACTCGATAAATTAAAAGAGCGATTGAACGAACATGGCACTATTTTTATAGCCGTACCCAATTACGAATCGCCTGATGCTATGCACTACAAAAATACTTGGGCTGCCTACGATGTACCTCGTCATGTATGGCATTTCTCAAAAAACGGTATGCATAGTTTACTGGGTAACGCTTCGCTGTCTGTCAAAAAAATCGTGCCCATGAAACTTGATGCCTACTACGTAAGTTTATTGAGTGAAAAGTATAAAGCTGACGGTAAGTTTACGCCAGCGGTCGCAATCCGCGGGTTGTACAACGGATGGAAGTCCAACCTACTGGCAAAGAGAGAAAAAAATTATTCCAGCCTGATCTACGTTGTCACGAAATGAAAGTACGAATCATCTGCTTTCTAGTTATTGCCTTCACGCTCTACCGGTGTGCCAACCAGATCACACCCACCGGTGGTCCCAGGGACAAACGGCCACCCGTGCTACTTGAATCAAAACCAACAAACAATGAAAAAAATGTGAAGCTCAAAAGCATCGAGCTCACATTCGATGAGTACGTGAAACTCAACAATCCCAAGGAGGAGATCATGATCAGTCCTTCGCCTGGTAAAGACGTTGATATTGTAAACAAAGGTCCTAAAGTCACTATCACTCCAAAAGAAAAGTGGCGAGACAGTACAACCTACAGCATTGCGTTTCGTGAAGGAATCAAAGACATTACAGAAGGCAACGTGCCCGTAAATCTAAAACTGGCTTTTAGCACAGGCCCTTACATCGACTCGCTTCGTGTAACCGGCAACGTAGAAGAAATCTTAAAAGGATTAAGAACAGAAAAAATAACCGTAGCCCTCTACAGCTCTGACACATTTGACATCTTTACTGACATCCCCGACTATTTTACAAAGACAAACAAGCGTGGCCAATTCTCCATTGAAAATATTCGCGCTGGAGAATACGGCATCTACGCGTTTGATGACAAAAACAAAAATCTGAAAGTCGAAAGCCGGGCCGAGCGTTACGGCTTCTTACGTACTAAGCTGGATCTGAAAAAGAACATCGATTCGTTGAGGCTTGGAATTTTTATGCTTGACTCGCGTCAGCCAAAGATCTCTGCCATTCGAAATGCTGGGCCAGTCACACGCGTCCGCTTCAACAAATACATCTCGGAGTATACACTACGAGGAGATTTGGAAGTAACCAGTGCCTTTGGCGACAACCAAACTGAAATCACCATCTGGAATCCACCGCTTGAGAACGATAGTATTCAGGTGTACCTGTCAGCAACGGATAGTCTTGAGTCTGTAACCGATTCGGTATTCTACATAAAAAAAACAGATGTAAAATTTGTAAAGGAGAATTTCAAGTGGGGACTGGGAGACCCATCCGTAGATGCAGAAACGGGTATTCTGCAAACAACAATTCGCTACAATAAACCCATCATCAACATTGACTTCGACAGCATATTTGTAAAACTTGATACTATCAATACCGTGCCCATCACAAAAGAAGACATCACCATTGACCCAGTGAAAAAAGAAGTGCGCCTGAAAAAGCTGCTTGACAAAAAACTATTTCAAACTAAAAAGGAGCCTGAGTTATTTCTCACCGGGAGAAAGGGACTATTTTATTCCATTGACAGCGACACGAGTAAAGCCTCTGAAGTCAAAATCAAAAACCTTTGGCCCGAATCAACCGGCATCTTACTGACAGAAATTCAGACGAAGCAAAAGAATTTCATACTTCAACTATTGGATAACGACCAACCAGTCCTATCACTTAAGAACGTCAATAAACATACATTCAAAACCCTTGAACCTAAAGAATTCAAACTGCGAGCTATTGTGGATCTAAATAACAACGGCCGATGGGACCCAGGCAACTTTTCAAAAAACCAGGAACCGGAGCCGGTATATTTCTACAAGTCTACTGACGGAAAACAGGGGATACCCATACGAGCCAACTGGGAATTAGGCCCGTTGACAATAAAATTCTGACAACTTGTGGATAACTTTACTTGCATCGCCTCTCAATGACTAACTTTAGGAAACACAGGCTCTTGAACTAACGTATCAACAACGAGATTTGAATTGTCCACACTCGTAGAAATGTTAATGAGGTCGTATACACAAACTACTACAATGTGAAAATCCTATAAAATAAAGTCAACCCGTACTGAACAAAACCAATTGATAGAATTGTTCTCCACATAAACATCCACAACTCATACACAGACAAGCAGTATATCTTGTCATCCACAAATGAACACTGATAATTATCACCATAAACTATTTAAAAAAATATTTAATAATGCAATACTAGTCTGTGCAGTGTGGATACTTGCGTCTTCATACCTCTTTGCGCAGGAATCGGACATTCGAATTGCCAATGAATATTTTCTAAAAGGAGATAAGGAAAAGGCCCTCGCCATGTACCAGACGCTTTCGCGGAATGCTGATAACATACTGGCTATCCATAGCAACTATCTCAACCTTCTCTTAGATCTGGGAAAATTTAAAGATGCTGAGGATTACGTGGAGAAAGCGTTGCGTAAAGTGGATGACCGTGTCTCATATCGGGTGGATCTTGGTTTGGTGTATGTGCGTTCAGGTGATGTATCAAAAGCGGATAAGTATTTCAAAACGTTAATCAAAAATTCTCTTCCGGACGTTTATCGCACCAAGTCGATATCAGACTATCTCACAGCTCACAATTTGCCGGAGTATGCGATACTTGCTTTACAAGACTTGCGACAGTCCATGGGGAACGCCACCGTGTTTACCTTGGAGATGGCAAATCTGTACCGCCTGCAAGGGAAGCGCGATGAGATGGTGCAAGAGTATCTCAACTACATTACTCAAGCACCTGCCAACAGCAACTATGTAAAAAATCTTTTGCAGCTTTTCCTTACGAAACCCGATGAGTTGGAGAGCCTTGAGCGAATGCTATACGATAAGGTGCAGCAATATCCTGACTCAGAAGTTTTTTCGGATCTTCTCATCTGGGTCAATCTGCAGCAGAAAAATTTTTATGGAGCGTTTATTCAGTCACGTGCGTACGATAAGCGTTTCCGCAAAGAAAATTCGAAAACACTCGAGATCGCACAGATAGCTCTGAACAACAAAGACTATGAGAATGCTGACAAAAGTTTTTTATATGTGGTAAAAGAATTCCCCAACACCGAGAACTACCTGCCCGCCCGACTGGGCCTCATCCGCGCCCGCGAGGCTAAAGTAAAACGCAGTTTTCCGGTGAACCGTGACTCAGTGCGCTACCTGACACGCGAATATCAATCGTTCATTAATCGCTATCCCGATAATGCGAATAGTTATGAAGCTGCGCTGAATGAGGCATTGCTCCACGCCTATTACCTCGATGAAAAGGATTCTTCCGTAGCCAAGCTCACGGCTCTTGCGGCTCACCCACGGGTGACGCCTTACCTCAAAGCAAGAGCTAAGCTTGAACTCGGTGATATTTATTTGTTGAAAGAAGAACCCTGGGAAGCTACGCTGTTGTATTCGCAGGTCGAAAAAAATCAACGTGACGCACCGCTTGGATACGAGGCAAAACTTCGCAATGCCAAACTTTCATACTACAAAGGAGACTTTCGACTGGCCCAGGAGCACCTCGATATTCTAAAGCAAGCTACCACGCGCGAGATAGCCAATGATGCGATGGAGCTAAGCATGTTGATCAAAGAAAATACAGCATTTGATTCCACCGGGGCTGCCCTCAAAGAGTATGCATCGATTGAGTTACTGCTGGTGCAAAATAAAATCAATCAGGCATTGGCCCGCTTGAAAAGCTTTGAGGGAGGAGGAGTCAAAATGAGCAAGCATGATGCTTTTGTACAGAACCTGTGGCCAAAAAACAAAGCCTCTTTATCAGAAAATGAAAAAGCAGAGCTGGAAGATTTTCTCAAGAAAGACAGAGAAGCAATCGCTGCAGGCAAAGTACTCAGAGACTCTGTGACAATAGAAATCGGCAAAGGTCAAATTGCATCTATCCAGGACAATGTGTATTGGCTGGAAGCTAACCTGAGAATGAAAAGGGGAGAGTTTGACCAATCCATCGCGTTGCTTGACAAAATTGAGACAGAATATCAAGAAGATATTTTTGCTGATGATGCACTTTTTTTAAAGGGTGAGATTTACGAGCGGCAGTTGAGAGACAAAACAAAAGCTATGGAAATCTATCGTACCTTTTTAGATAAGCACCCCGGCAGCGTTTATGCAGCAGAGGCGCGCAAGCGTTTCAGAACCTTGCGCGGAGATTTTGATGAGCAGAAAGTGAACTAAGAAAAGTTGATTGTGATCGGCTATTTCTCCGGCATAATAACGGCCAGAATGAGATAGACTAGGCCGCCTACTCCAAACACAAAAAAGGCAATCAGGAAAATCATCCGCATCAAGGTTGGGTCGGTATCAAAATAATTTGCCAGGCCACTGCAGACGCCAAACAATTTCTTTTCACCTTTAACCATGCGTTTACTCATGACGTAGTGTGTTATGATTGGAAAACAAACCTAAGAATTTTTCACGTGAGCGTCACGAACTATTTACTTACAGGTTAGCAGTCTCAGCGCTTGTTGTTTCGAAAATTACAACCGGAGGATTTTACTGAGTGCCGAAAATTTTTCCTGGATACTCGAACAAACCGCTATTGGAAAAGTGTCATCACCGACCCGGAAGAACTGGCAAGAGAGTGGTTTGCCAAACAACTATGGCGCTATGAACATAATCGTGGAGGCACAAATCTGCTGATACATCGTGAGTCGAAAAAACTAATTGGCTGGAGTGGCTTGCTGCTTCAGCAAGTAGATGGTCAAGAAGAATTGGAAGTAGCTTATTCCCTGTTTCCAGAATTTTGGGGTCAGCGCCTTGCTACAGAAGCAGCGCGTACATGTATCGACTTTGCATTCGAAAACAAGTTGAGCAGTTCACTCATTTCAATAATTCATATCCACAATCAGGAATCCATGCGGGTAGCAGTTAAGAATGGCATGAAGCTTTCTGCTACTACCGTTTATGCTGATAATCCCGTAAATATTTTTCGCATCAACATCATGGACACTCGTCCGGAGGCGGACGAATCTATCCGCTAGTGCACACTGTCATCCGCTAAAGGTTCGAAATCTGCGCAGTTTAATGATGTTCTTCATGGCACCTTAATTGTCATGCATAGCTGCTTAAGCTTAACCCACGAACTATGCTGAAAAGCTATTTACTGATTGCCATTCGCAGCCTGCGAAGAAACAAGCTCCACGCCTCCATCAACATCATTGGCCTCGCTATCGGCATGGCCTGCTGCATTTTGATTACTCTCTTTGTGCAGTTTGAGTTAAACTATGATCGTCAAAATAAAGATGCCGACCGCATCTACCGCATGGCTATCGGCCTGGAGGCAAATACGTGGGCAATTTCTGCTTTCCCTATCGGCAGGTTGCTGAAAGACAATTTTCCGGAAGTGGAAAAATTTACGCGCATTAAGCCGAGTGAAATATTTGTGCGCAATTCGGCCAACGAAATCAAAAACAAGGAGAAAGTTTTCTTTGCAGATTCATCGGTATTTGATGTACTCGATGTCAAACTGATCAAAGGAGATCCCGCCACAGCGCTGGCAGAAATCAACTCGATGGTGTTGACGCCTGATAAAGCGCGCGCCTACTTCGGTGACGAAGACCCCATGGGCAAAACATTAACCTTGCTCAACGATAAAAAGGAATATAAAATCACCGGAGTCTTCGAACCACTTCCCTCCAACTCACACGTGCACATGCAGATGATGGTCTCGTCTGACAACATGGGACCGGTGCGAGCCGACTCAAAAGAAGGCTGGAACTATCTCACCAATCATTACACCTATTTAGTTCTTTCAAAAGGTACCGACTACCAGGCCTTTGCCAAAAAGATATGTGCCTTTATGGACAAGTACCAGGAAGTCAAGCCTGGTGATCGGCCAAATGATATTCGCTTACAGCCTCTTACCTCTATTCACCTTTACTCAAACCTTGGATTGGAAGTAGAAGCCAACGGCAGCATGACCACTGTCTACATCATGTCGGCTGTGGCATTTTTTATTTTGATCATTGCCTGCATCAACTTCATGAACCTGACCACAGCACAATCACTGAAGCGCGCACGCGAAGTGGGCATTCGCAAAGTAGTGGGCAGCAAGAAATCGCAATTGGTGTTTCAGTTTTTGAGCGAGTCGGTAGTCATTAGTTTTGTTTCACTTGTGTTGGCAACGGTGATTCTTGTTGTAGTCATTCCGACTTTCAATGATGTATCCGGCAAAGAGATTGTTTTCAATCCGATTCAAAATGGTTTTGTATTAATCTTATTTGCTGCCATTACTTTTTTCGTGGGTGTGTTGGCAGGCACTTATCCGGCTTTCTTTTTATCAAGCTTTAAACCCACGCTGGTGCTAAAGGGAAATTTTGTGAGCAACCTGAAAGGACAATTGATGCGCAAAGGTTTGGTGGTGTTTCAATTTGCTATTGCCTTCGTGATTATGGTGGGCACATACGTTATCTATTCGCAACTTGATTTCATGCTCAATAAAAATATGGGTTTCGATCGCGAGCAGATACTGATCATCCGCCTTCCAAAAGATAGTATTGGAGATCTTACCCTTAAAAATGAAATGCTTCAGTTGGCCGGTGTACAGTCTGTGACACGCATGGGAGAGGTGCCGGGAAAAATGGTGTGGACGGGTGGCTTTTGGTACGAAGGTTCACCGGATAACAAAGCGGAGAACCTATATCACTTTTCGGGAGATGTAGATCTATTGCAAACCATGAATATGAAAATGAAGGTAGGCAACTATTTCGCACCGGATACGAAACAGTTTGAAAAAGAATTCGTGATCAACGAGAGAGCAGCAAAACATTTTGGCTGGAAACCTGAAGAAGCTATTGGCAAGCTCATAAATTTTGGTGAGCGTGGTCAAGACCCGGGAAAAGTAATTGGGGTCATTGAGGATTTCCACTTTAAACACCTGCACGATAAAATCGACCCGCTGATCATGTACACGTCTCCTCAATACGAGGGTTTGTTCATGGCTATTAAGATAAAATCATCCAACCTGAAAGAGATGGTTAGCGCTATTGAAAACACCTGGAAGGCCACCGTTCCCAATTATGAATTTGAATACCAGTTTCTGGATGAAACGTTTGACAAACTGTTTGACCAGGAAAAACGATTGGGTCAGCTCTTCAGTATTTTTTCCGGCCTGGCGATTTTTGTTTCCTGCCTGGGATTGTTTGGCCTTGCTTCTTTTACGATGGAACAAAACAAAAAATCTGTGGCTGTGCGCAAAGTGTTGGGAGCGTCCGTATCCAATATTGTGGTGATGATGTCGAAAGACTTTTTGAAATTAGTATTGATTGGATTGGTAATAGCAGCTCCCGTAGCCTGGTATGCTATGGACAAATGGCTCAACGGCTTTGCCTACAATGTTGGTTTCACGTGGGTGGTGTTTGTGTATGCGGCCGTTGCAGGTGCTCTGGTGGCATTTGGCACCGTGAGTTATCATTCGCTCAAAGCGGCCACTACCAACCCCGTTAATTCACTCAAAGAACAATAAGATTTTTTTATTAGAGCGTAATTGATAGACGTGTCGCGCGACTTATAAGCGATATGGATAAGAACAAATTTTCAACACAAGTCTTTTTTAAGATCATGTTTCCAATTGTGATTGCCTGGGGCATAATCACCATCTGGAAGGCCGGTTATGCTACAGGTGTATGGCTGTACACGATGACGCATTGATCAATCGCGCCCTAAAGGATTTACACTTTTTTTGGAGGAAGGTCAAAAGCTGTAGCGGTGTGCACGAATTTTTCTTTATGGGAGCCATCGCAAAAAGGTTTGTTGGCGGAGAGGCCACATCTGCATAGCGACACAATAGTGCGGCCTTGTAAGCCATAAGCCTTTCCCAGTGTATCTACAATTTCAAAATCGCCTTCTACTTTGATGGGGCCGTTGTTGTTAATGGTGAGTTTAGTTGGCATATTAAGTCGTTAAAAATTCTTGTGGTGAAAGTACAGGAAGGTGCTCTTTCGAGCTTTTAAAGTCGTTTTTATTTCGCGTAACAAAGTAATCGGCTCCAGAACTTAGCGCAGTATAATATTGAAGTGCATCTTCTTTGTCTTTAAAGTCCGATGCAAGTGCTTGTAGCCCGATGAGTTTGCCTCCAGACACCACGGTGCAAGCAGAGATAAAATCAACGAGCAGGCTTTTTCCATTTTTCAGTTTATAAATATCAAATGTGAGATAAAACAGATTAGCAAGAGAACTTTCTGAAATCAACAAATGAATGTCTCCCTTTGCTGCCAATTCGAGGATTGGTTTTGAGACCGCGAAGAAAGGGTCTCTCTTTGAAATCAAATCAAAGGAAACATCTGTGTCTAGAAAGATGTCAGGCAAATTTCCGGGCAACATGGGCTATCAGAGCAATTCTATCTTCAACTGTTTTTACTGACTTCGTTCGCTCCAGATTTTCTAAAAGCCTGCGAGCTGCCTTTTGTGCTTCTGTTGGGATGCGGTTCTCTGCCCGCGACTCAAAAAGTTCTTCAAAAAGAGTAGAAATGGATTTTCCCGTTCGCTTCGAATACCTACGGGCGTTCATAATTACACTTTTACGAACTGTTAAGGTCAGCTTAGTTTTCATACACGTGGATTATTCAAAGATACGTGTTTCACGGGAATTCGAAAAAAAGAGTCTTTAGGGTCTAAAGGCTGACCCGGCCGAATTTGGTTCCCGCCCAATCTGTCATTACTTTAGCCAACACAGATTTCTATTGTTCATGTCGGGTCATTCTTCATCAAACAGTTGGACGTTTATCATACCGCTGGCAGCTGGGTTAGTCTTTGTTGCCGGAGAATTTATTCACTGGCCACCGTTTTATGTATTGTCGGTAGCGGCACTAATCGTAAGTGTGCTCAAGGCCGTGCATCACGCTGAGGTAATTGCTGAAAAAATTGGGGAACCATACGGTGCCTTGGTGCTCGCGTTGGCAGTGACGATAATAGAAGTCTCCATCATTGTATCACTGATGCTTGAAGGCGGGCCCGATGCTTCGGGCCTCGCGCGCGACA
>JAIENH010000154.1 GCA_019751475.1 Cyclobacteriaceae bacterium | reverse complement strand
CCTTCTGTTTAAAAAAGAAATGCCCCGCCAGGGGCGGGGCTGAATGACTCACACTACTTGCTACCGCTGGTCTTTATGGACAGCCGTGAAAAAAGCGCGTTTATTCAAATTCAAAAAGAACATGACTGATTACGCCAGCACTTCTTTTTCCATTACCACCAGACCTTTGTAGTAAAGTTTGCCCTCGTGCCAGAAGGCGCGGTGGGGCAGGTGGTGCTCACCCGTAGTGCTGTCAACAGCAAATTGCTTAGGCACAGCCTTGTAGTGTGTGCGTCTTTTGTCTCTGCGGGTCTTCGAGGTTTTTCGTTTCGGATTTGGCATAACAGTTTATTTTAACTTTTTCAATTTTTCCCACCGGGGGTCAATCTCCTCTTCATTTTCAGATGGTTCAATAGGTGAGGAGTACACCAATTGAATATCACTTTCTTCCAATTCATCCGTCTGGTAGCGTGGGTGCAGTTTCTTAATCGGCACCTCCACACCAATCAACTCATAAATGTATTGCCCAATGTCAATACTCACCTGGTCGCGGGTGATGAGTACAATTTCATCACTCAATTCCTGCTCTACTTCACCGTACTTGAACAAGATGGTCTTGTCAATCGTCATCAGCAAATCGAACGGCTCCAGGCTCCGGTCACATACCAGGTGGGCTTTGCCAGTGATATGAAAGCGGACTTCAATGAGCGTCTCGCGCTTATCCAAGGTCACCTCCGCCTTAAAATCACCATGCTGCAACAGGGTGTTACCGTACAAGTCAAAAAAGGCATCGCCACACGTAAACTCAAACCGATGCTCCTTTTGGCTCAGGCCGATAATATTCACCCGGAAGTCGTGCCCCCTCATAGCCTTTAAAAATAAGCCCGCAAATTTATCAGGATTTTCCGGATTTTGATCGTGAATTTCCGGTTTTAGGCCGCCTTCGCTGATTTTGGCCTCTTAGGAAGCAATTTCAAGGAAAAGGTTGGCTTTGAGAGTCGGTTACGTAAGCATAAACTGGCTGAAAATTGCTTTTTTGAGCTCTTCAGCCGGGTATTTGTCAAAATTCTCAATGAGGTAGTCCACCACGTGCTTCTTAAATCCCAGCTTGATGGCAATGCTGCGGCAGAATATTACCTCGCTCTCAAATACTTTTTGATCCACAAACAGAAGATCAATAGATGACATGAGGTAATCAGCCTTCTGCTCGACCGATAAGGCTCCCAATGTTTCAATCGGCTCCGGGTTTCGTATCAGGCTGTTCACTGTTTCTTCGGGGAAGTTGCGCTCGCGGGCGATGCGAAAGATCATGTCACGCTCCACCTGTGCAAAATGCTTATCGGCCTCTGCCAGTTGAATGAGAATGTTGAGTTTCTTTTTGGTGACGATGTCCATGCAGTGTCAGTCTTCCGTCAAAACTAAGAAAACTTTGTGAAGGGAGTTTGAATGGAGTTGAATCGTAGCGGCACAATCGCTTAATCAAGTAAGCTTATGCCACGGGCTGCGCAATTACCGCTCGGTTTTTAATGATGTCCGTTGCCAGGAATACTGCTTGACGCAATGAATTTTCATCCGCCATGTTTTTTCCTGCAATGCCATAGGCGGTGCCATGGTCAGGTGATGTGCGTACTGTGGGAAGCCCGGCTGTGAAGTTCACTCCGTTTTCAAATGCGATATACTTGAATGCCACCAGCCCCTGGTCGTGATACATGGCGAGGGTGCCATCAAACTTCTGGTGCTGACCCGAACCAAAAAATCCATCGGCCGGATAGGGGCCAAATACGAGTTTGCCTTTGTTTTTCAAATCGTTGATCACCGGTTTGATAATGGTGTTCTCTTCATCGCCAATGAGTCCTTCATCCCCGGCATGAGGATTTAATCCCAACACAGCAATGCGAGGTTTTCCAATTTGAAAATCTTTTTTCAGCGAAAGCTCCATCAACCGAATCTTCAACTCCACACGCTCGCTGGTGATGTGTTTCGATACATCCTTCAACGGCAGGTGCTCAGTTACCAGACCGACTTTTAGCGATTCGCTTACCATCAGCATGAGGCTTTCAGTAGCTTCAAAAGTTTGCGTGAGATATTCCGTATGGCCACGAAACGGAAACTCTGTGCTATGAATGGTGTTCTTATCGATAGGCGCTGTTACAAACCCATCCAGCAGACCTTCCTTCACATCTTGCACTACCTGGGTAAGACTCATCAGGGCGGCTTTGCCCGACTCGCGCGATGGCTGACCTGGAGTGATTTTTAGTTCTTCTTCCCAGCAATTCACCACGTTGATCACTTTGGGGAAAAATTGTCCTTTAGTACGCACCTGGCTGTAATTGAATTCTTCCATGCCCATGAGCTTGCGATAGTAGGAGAGCACCCGCGTGCTGCCATACACCACCGGTGTGATGGAGGAGAGAATACGATTGTCGGCCAGTGCTTTGATGACCACTTCAGGCCCGATGCCGTTGAGGTCGCCCAAGGTGATGCCGATGCGTGGTTTATTTGGAGAAGGGTTGGTATTCATGTCTTTGCGAAAGACGCAATTTATATAAAAAGTAGGCAGCCATGAGTGTTGGCGGTAAAGCGGGTGTATGATAGTTGCACAAGCCAAATCATTTTAGCTTCTCCGTTGATCAAGATTGCCCCGTGTATGTAACTTCCGGCTTTAGCCGGAAGTACCTGCGCTATCCAATCTTAGCGGCTTTAGCCAAATCTAAATCGTGGCTTTGCTTTTCATACTTGTCCGTGATTTTCAAAAAGGTGATTCTTTGATCTAATTATTCACATTTAAATTTTTTTGATCGAAATTTGTTTGGCTAAAGCCTACTTTACTTTGTTCTTTTCCCACGACTGAAGTCGTGGGTTAGCTAACACTTACCAACCTGACGTTCATCTAGCAAAGGCTTTTCGTTAACTGACGTAATCGCTGCGCTTGTAATTCGTGGGATTTCATGTAGTTTTCTGAAACATGGTACGACCCAAGAAAAAATTAGGTCAACATTTTCTTACCGACAATAACATTGCCGGCAAGATCGTGTATGCATTGCGATTGGCAGACACCGGATTGACAACCGTGCTGGAAATCGGACCGGGCACGGGTGTGCTTACAAAATTTCTGGCAAGCAATCCTGCGATTGATCTTCACTTGGCGGAGATTGACACCGAGTCGATTGATCATCTCAAGAAGGAGTTTCCGCAGTTGGCTTCCAAAATCATGGAGGGCGACTTTCTTCAAATGGATTTAGCTCCTCGGATTCAAGGGCCGTTTAGCATTATTGGCAATTTCCCATACAACATCTCCTCACAGATTTTCTTTAAGGTGCTGGAGCACCGACACGAAGTCCGCCAAGTTGTGTGCATGCTGCAAAAAGAAGTGGCCGACCGGATCAGCGCGCCTCCCGGCAGCAAAGTGTACGGGATATTGAGTGTGCTGCTACAAGCGTATTATGATATTGAGTTTTTATTCAAGGTGCCGCCTGGAGTTTTTTTTCCTCCACCGAAAGTAATGTCGGGTGTTATCCGGCTTACACGCAATCAACGCACGCACCTCGACTGCGATGAAGTATTTTTTCAGCAAGTAGTGAAGCAGGCATTTCAAAAGCGGAGGAAGACCTTGCGCAACGCACTGAAACACCTAAATTTGCCCGGCCCTGTCAACGCACTTGATCTGATGGACAAACGCCCCGAACAATTGTCGGTCGATCAGTTTATTTTCTTAACACGGGCCATCCAAAACGATGAAGGAGTTCGCAGAGTTTGAGTTGACGACCGAGTTTCGTGACCGGTTCCAGGAGGCGCTTGATCAGCGCGATGGCGACTTCATTCGCGAAAGCCTGGCGGATATCAATCCGGCCGACATCACAGCCCTCTTGTATGAATTCAATTCCGAAGAGTCAAAATATGTGTTGGATATCTTGCCCCTGGATGTAAGGGCACAGATCATCAACGACTTAGACAGCGAAACACGTACAGCTTTCCTGAAGGTTTATAGTCCAACAGAAATAGCCGAAGTACTCAACTTATTGGACTCTGATGATGTGGCTGATATTCTCAACGAGCTACCCATCAAGGTCACCGAGGAGGTGATGGCTGGGCTTGATGCCGTGCTCAAGTCACAAGTGATAGACCTCTTGCGCTATGATGAAAACATAGCGGGTGGTTTGATGGCCAAGGAGTTGATCAAGGCCCGTAGCAATTGGTCAGTGGTGCAATGTGTGGAGGAAATCCGCAAACAAGCTGAAAACGTCACCAAGTTTTATACCGTGTTCGTAGTGGATGAACAAGACAAACTGTTAGGGAAAGTGGCTTTGCAGGATATCGTGATCTCGGATGCTAATAAACTGGTTGCTGACATTTACGAGCAAGACATTGTATCGGTAGAAACATACACACCTGATACAGAAGTGGCCGAGATCATGAAAAAGTACGATCTGGAGTCTGTTCCCGTAGTGAATGCACAAGGACAACTTGTGGGCCGCATCACGATAGATGACGTGGTAGATGTAATTACAGAGCAAGCAGATGAAGACCGGCAGTTGATGTCAGGTATCACGGAAGATGTAGAGGAAGATGACTCCGTCTGGAAAAATACACGTGCTCGCTTGCCCTGGCTGCTGATTGGGATTTTTGGCGGCATGCTGTCGGCCCGGTTTATGGGTCTCTTTGAAGCCGAGCTGGCACGAGTTACCGCCATAGCTTTTTTCGTGCCGCTAATCCAGGCTACGGGGGGAAATGTTGGAATTCAATCTTCATCTCTTGTGGTGCAAAGCCTTGCAAGCACCGGCTTCGTGGAAGAGGGTCTTTGGCAGCGGTTGCTCAAAGTGTTGTTTGTAGCGTTGTTAAATGGATTTTTCTTGTCAGTGATTGTCTTTGGTGCCAACTGGCTCTTTATCGGCAATCAACAGTTGTCGCTCGTGGTATCGATTGCACTTTTTAGCGTGGTGGTGTTTGCCTCACTCATTGGTACGATCACCCCGCTCATTCTTGATCGTTTTGGTTTCAATCCTGCTGTTGCCTCAGGCCCATTCATTACTACCATTAATGATTTACTGGGCCTTACGGTATATTTTCTCACGATTACCATTTTGTTGTAGTCTGTTAGTCAGTCTATAAAACTCATGTAAGGTTCTGTTACAAATTGTACCGAATCGGGTGGTTACTTAATCTACTTTTGACCAAAACCACTGCTGCATGAATGTTTTTACCCGTAAACTGTCGTATAAAAAGATCAATGCCAGCCTGATTGAGCGCGTAAATGACATCATCGAAAAACCGCTCCTGACTTCGTCAATCGTGTTGGGTTTTGTGACCGTGATCGTGCTGATGCTCAGCTTCAAATATTACCTCCGCGACTTCGATACATTTTGGGCGCAAATACTGGCGGAGGCCCATGGCATGATCTTCGACATTGCCATTATCGGTATCCTGCTATTTTGGTTGAATCAAAATGGTGAAATGCGTCAACGCATTCGGGCCTATAAAGATGAGATTGATGACTTTCGATTATTAGAGTCAGACCAGGCAGCCTTTCGCACGGTGGGCAATATCAAGAGGTTAAACCGTCATAAAATACACGAGATCAATTTGGTGAATTGCTACTTATCTCGCTCGCTCCTCAACTATATAAACTTGAAAGGTTCTAACCTAAACTCCGCTAATCTGAGCAATGCATCACTGCTGGAGACCAATCTTGAAAACGCGCGCCTCAACCAGACTAATTTGGAAAACGCCAACCTAAACCAGGCCAACCTCAAAGGTTCGTATGCCAGTGGAGCCAATTTCAAAGACGCATTTCTCATCAAGACGCAATTTGAAAATGCTTTTCTCATCAAGACCAATTTCTCTAATGCATACCTGATGGAGGCAAACATGCGAAACAGTTATCTCATGGGTGCTGACTTTGAGAATGCGAGTTTATACAAAGCTGATTTTCGCGGATCGAAAGGGCTTACGGTAGAACAACTATCGAAAGCAAAGACCCTCTACCTCGCCAAGTTTGATGATGAGCTACAAGAGCAAGTGCGCCATTTGATGCCTGAATTGGTAGACGCAGGAGGCTGACGTTGCACAAATGGCATAATTTGACGTACCTTTGCTCACTGCAACAACGGTCCTCGTCAGGGGCCGTTGTTGCTTTTTTGTCATACAGCAATCAACCAAAGTTTTTTTAAAAACGATTTATGGCCTCGAAGACATCGTACTATACCAAAGAAGGACTGGAGAAGTTGAAGAACGAACTCAGCCATCTAAAGACAAAAGGTCGTGCGGACATTGCGCGACAGATTGCCGAGGCCCGCGACAAAGGCGACCTGAGTGAAAATGCTGAGTATGATGCGGCCAAAGATGCGCAGGGTCATCTCGAGGCAAAAATTGCCCAATTGGAAGAGCTCATGGGCAATGCACGTCTGATTGACGAAAGCAAATTAGACGCATCCACGGTATCCATTCTTTCTAAAGTCACCATCAAGAATAAGAAAAACGGTGCTTCAGTAACGTACATTTTGGTTTCAGAAGAAGAGGCAGATTTGAAAACAGGAAAAATCTCTACCCAATCGCCTATAGGCAAAGGTTTGCTTGGTAAGAAAAAGGGAGATGTAGCTAAAATCAAAACTCCAGCTGGAGAGCTTGAGTTTGAAGTTACCAACATCGGCTTATAAAATTATGGCATCCATCTTCACTCGAATCATCAACCGCGAAATACCCGGTCAGATCGTAGCCGAAGACAATCACTACATCGCTTTCTTGGACATCATGCCGCTCCAGCAAGGTCATACGCTCGTGGTGCCCAAGAAGGAAGTTGACTACATTTTTGATTTGGATGATGATATTCTGAAAGGGCTGCATGTGTTTGCCAAGAGAGTGTCGGTTGGAATAAAGAAGGCCACCGGTTGCAAGCGGGTAGGTGTGGCTGTGCTGGGCATGGAAGTGCCGCACGCACACATTCACCTCGTTCCCATGAATGCAATGAGTGATATGAATTTTGCCAATGCAAAATTGCACCCTTCGGCTGATGAACTCAAAGCGATGGCGGAGAAAATCCGTCAATATTTAAATCCATGAAGATCACACGGCCCACGTTGTTGCTGGATGAACAAAAGTGCAGGGCCAACATCAAGCGAATTGTTGACAAGGCAAAGCGCGCTCGCGTAAAACTGCGGCCACATTTTAAAACGCACCAATCACATGAAGTAGGAAGTTGGTTTAGGGAAGAAGGTGTCTCCGCCTGTACCGTGTCGTCCATTGAGATGGCCGCCTACTTTGCAAAAGACTACTGGCATGACATCACGGTCGCCTTTCCTGTCAATGTGCTGGAGGTGGAGTAGATAAACCGCTTGGCTTCTTTTTGTGATTTGCATCTTTGTGTAGAGTCTGAGCAAGCCACCCGCCTGTTGACATCCGGCTTGACCGCCTCCGTTAAGCTGTTTATTGAAATTGATACCGGCTACCATCGGACGGGTATTGGCCCCGATGACAGTGATTCGATAAATGCAATCCTTCAAGTCATTGAGCATAATCACCATCTTTCCTTTGCGGGATTCTTGAGCCACGATGGACACACATATCATTCCAATTCGGTAAATGAAATAAAACGCATTCACGACAATACTTTGGCGCGTATGCAGGGGTTGGGTGCACTGTATCGTGATCACTTTCCTGACTTGCAACTTTCTATTGGCGATACACCTTCGTGCAGTCTGTTTGAGGATTTTTCAGGAATGACGGAGATACGGCCCGGCAATCTCGTGTTTTATGATTTGACGCAACATGCTATCGGGTGTTGTACGCAGGATCAAATTGCCATTGCTATGGCATGCCCGGTGGTGGCCTTGTACCCTGAGCGTGAAGAAATCATCGTTCATGGTGGTGGCGTACATTTCTCCAAGGACTTTCTCGCACGAGCCGATGGACTGAAAATATATGGTGAAGTGGTGAAGTTGACCGAAGGGGGATGGCAACTGCCGCCCTTGTCAATTTATATCAAGTCACTTTCACAAGAGCATGGCATTCTTCATGCCTCTGCCAGCGACATCGCCAAACTACACGTGGGTGATATGCTCGGGGTATTACCAGTGCACGCCTGTCTCACGGCTGATGCGATGGGAGAGTATCGTATTATAGGAGGAAAGACGGTTTCTATGATGTAGAGGGAATGCCTATTTACTTGCCATCTCCAGACAACGGGATCTGATCGGCATTTGTAATGCCGATCGACAGATAACAAGTGATTTATAATCACATGAACTTAGGGTATCTGATGGATTACAAATCCTCGTTTATCTGGTATTCGACATCGCAGATGTCGAACAGTTTTTAGATTATCCAACAATCAATTCGTATTGGAGATTTGCAATCACCTAAACTTGCATAAATTTAAGCTGTGGGCTACGCATACACAGTTCGTGACCAACAAGGTCTCTACTTTGTGACCTTTACAGTTCATCAATGGGTAGACGTGTTTACCCGCAAGCAGTACGTTGATTTACTGTTGGAAGATCTCCGGTACTGTCAGCAGCATAAAGGCCTAAAGATTTATGCCTGGGTGGTTATGACGAATCATTGCCATTTGATTCTTAGATCGGATGGATTTAATCTTAGTGACGTAATCCGGGATTTTAAAAAGTATACGGCTAAGCGAATCATTGAGGCTATCAGTGAGAATGAGGCTGAAAGTAGGAAGCGCTGGCTTTTATGGTTACTAAAGAAAGATGATCATATCTGGTTTTGGGAAGAGGGTTACCATGGCGTGGAATTAACGGACAAGCAGATTTTTGATTCAAAAGCGGATTATATCCACTTAAATCCGGTACGAGCTGGCATAGTGGAAAAGCCAGAAGAATATCTCTATAGTAGTTGCTGTGATTTTTATGGAACTAGAAAGGGTTTGTTGGAATTAGAGCAGATTTAAACTTATTAAAAATTAAGGATTACAAATCCTTTTAATCTGGGTTCGACATCACAGATGTCGAACGGTTGCACAGCTGCTGGAAATGCTTTCTGATCGGCATTTGCAATGCCGATCGAGAGATAATAAGAGATTTATAATCGCTTAAACTTGCGGTGATGGATTATAAATCCATTTAATCTGGGGTTCGACATCGCAGATGTCGAACAGTTTCTAACAGTTCCTATTTACCTGCCAACTCCAAACAACTCCTGACAAATTTTTCTAGCGAACCTGGAGCAAGCCCAAAAAACAAATAGGGCTCTATCAATTCAGCCTCCATTAATACAAATTTTCCGCTGCGCATCACACCGTCAATACGGGCGTAGAGCAGCGGATCGCTGATTGATAAAAGTACTTGTTCTGCTGCCTGGATTACGATTGGATCAGCGTCTACCAACTCAGCACTGCCGCCATACTCTGATTGCACTCTGAATTCCCCCGGTCGTGCCTTCTTTAGTACCGTATGGGAGTGAATACGATTAAAGAAAATTACCGATAGCTCTCCGGCCATCGGTACTTCAGGCATAAATTCTTGTACGAGTAAATCATGTCGAACAGCTTCCAACTCCAGGCAACTCCTATTTCCTGATCGGCATTTGCAATGCCGATCGGCAGATAACGGGAGATTTGTAATCGCTTAAACTTGCAGTAATGGATTATAAATCCTTTTATCTGGGGTTCGACATCACAGATGTCGAACAGTTTCTATTTACCTGCCAACTCCAAACAGCTCCTTACGAATTTTTCTGGCGAACCCGGAGCAAGGCCAAAAAACAAATAGGGCTCTATCAGCTCTGCCTCCATCAATACAAATTTTCCGTTGCGCATCACACCGTCAATGCGGGCGTAGAGCAACTTACCGCTGATTAATGAAAGGATTTGCTTGGCCGCCTGGATTACGAGCTGATCAGTGTCTATCAGTGTTGCACTGCCGCCATACTCTGATTGCACCCTGAATTCCCCAGGTCGAGCCTTCTTTAGTATAGTATGGGAATAAATGCGATTAAATAAAATTACTGACAGTTCTCCTGTTACAGGTACTTCGGGCATAAATTCTTGTACAAGTAAATCCCGTTCCTGCGCCAGTGAGCGATAGTCATTTTCAACAGATGGCAATTCACTCATCTCAAAAGCCCGCGTATGAAATGAGCTTGCCGACACGGCAGGCTTGATGACGGCCTTTCTCCAGTTGCGTTTGTTCACTTCGGATAAATCCAGTGAGTTTGTTTTTGGAATAAAAATAGTTGGTGCGATAGCAATGCCCTTGGTTTCCAACTCGCGCAAATAAAATTTATGATGATTCCACCGCAAGGTGGGTATTGGATTGAATGTTGGTATGTTTAGTTTTTCAATTTGCTGAAGCCAGGTAGAAAATTCTTTGGGATAAAGATGATAATCCCAAAGCGAGCGAATGATCAACAAGTCAAATTCATTCCACCGAACGGTTTTATTCCAGATTACGGGTTGAGCCACGTGTCCATGCGCCCGAAACAGGTCAATGAGCGGACGCTCGCTTGCCGGCAGATCAGGTTCCTTTTCGCACGTTACTAAACCTATCTTCATCCACCACTACAAGAAATCGATGTCCATGTTGAGAGGATAGCGCATCAGGTAGTCAAGCGCTTCTTGTACCGTCAGATCTTCGAAAAGTACTTTGTATAAATTCTCCGTGATGAGTGCACGCACATTGTAATAGTCGGCACATTTTTTTACGATCCGAATCGTATTCACACCCTCGGCCACTTCGTGCATGTCTTCTAGAATGTCTTTCAGCTTCTCGCCTTTGGCGAGGCGGTAGCCAACCGTAAAATTTCGGCTCATCGGACTGTTGCATGTAGTTACCAAATCGCCAATGCCTGCTACTCCGAGAAAGGCTTTGGTATCTCCGCCCAATGCTCGCCCCATGTACACCATCTCCACTGCTCCACGACTTACCAACAAACCCTTTGCATTTTCACCATAGCCCAACCCACTCAAAGCACCTGAAGCGATGGCAATAATATTTTTCAACACGCCAGCAATCTCAACGCCCACCAAGTCGCTGTTTTCATACACCTGAAAGCGTTCGGTGCGCAGTAGTCGCTTGCCTGTCTGTATTACTTCCTGAAAATGACTTGCAATAACCGTGGCACCGGGCTGCCGTTGCGACAATTCCTTCGCAAGGTTAGGCCCTGCCAGACAACCCACGCGCACGACAACGCTCTCTTCACGGATCACCTCGCTCATGGTCTTCACTTCTTTGCGGCTCAACTTTTTCACCGATTCAATCGACTCACCTTTAGGGAGTGTGATATCAAATCCTTTGGTGCCGTGAATGAGGATGTGATAAGGGTGCAGAAAAGGGGAGAGCTTCTGCATCATCTCACGAAAGTGTGCGGAGGGCACCATGGGAAAAATCACATCGCATGACTGCGCCAGTTCTTCCAGGCTTCCCGTCATCGTCACGTTCTTGTGGATGCTGTGACCGCGGTTTTCACGGGTTTGCGAAATCTTTCTTACTAACTCCTCGTTGCGCGCGTACAGCAGTACGTTTCTATTAAGCGCCAGAATGTTGGCAATGACTGTTCCGAAGTTGCCCGCACCAATAACCCCGACCGGCTTGTCAGATGAGCTTTTCGAGGTCATAGCCGACTAAGCGGTTGTGATAATAGTACAATACGTTGAGGTCCTGGGTGACGATGTTTCCTTTTTTGTTTTTCAACAACGGACGCTTGAGATGAAAGATGCCCACATTGTCTACCCCGCGCCTGATCACTACATCGGCATCGCCTTTCAAATGGGTGGCGTGATAGACTTTGCCTTTTTCTTTTAAGCGATAGATTTCTTTGCGCACTTTCTTGAAGGTGGCTCTGAATTCTTCATATGGAATTTCAAGCTCCTCTTCCGGAAGACGGAGAAAACCAAACAAGTCGAGCTTCGGGTACTTGCGAAGCCACATTTCAAACGCTACAAATGCTACGAGGTGACTGGCAAACACTCGGTTGATGCGATGGTACTCGCTTACAATCTTGGCTGCAAGCATCCGTGTATATTCATTTTCGCGTTGCTTGTCTGCTGTGACCTGACCATTGGTCATGAAGTATTCGCGCGGATTAATTGACCGGCCATGAGCATCGAGGCTGTTGCCGTTGTCATCCACATAATTGCCCATCACATCAAGCCCTTGCCCAATAGACACAGAGATGCTTGAGCCTTTTGTGAAGAACTTGAATAGAAACTTGATCAGTGTAAAGCTGCCATACTTGTCCTGCTCCGGAAAATAACGGTCTTGACCCTTCACTTGTAAATAGTCTTCAATAAGGTCAGGAGCTTCCAACACAAAATGGTAATTGAGTGTAACAGGCACTACAAATATTTTACGCGTGTCGGTGCCTCCGTTTTCGAGGTATAAGTTGCGTTGCGCCTCAACAGTGGTACTCAAAAGCCCGAGCTTCAATTGCTTTTCAATAAGACCCGACCGTGAGCGGGTACCTCCTGGAAAGAAAATGCTGTGCGCACCCTTTTGAAGGGCGAGATTGGAATACATCTTCAGTGTTTCCAGGTAGGGTAGATTCTTTTTTCTGCGATCTACTTTGTAGGCCCCAAGGCTGTTCATGAAGTAAGCGAAGATGGAAATGTTAAACAGATTCAGTCCCGCTCCATAAATAAATGCGGGAAGTCCAAGGGAGTGAATGATCCACCCGATAAGAATACTATCAAGGTTGCTGAAGTGCGTGGGTACCATCACCACTGTACCCTTCTTGGCCAGCTCGCGCAGCATCTTCACTTTACCTACAATATGTATTTTGTCACGGAGGGTGTACTGGTTGCGGAAGATGGCTCCGAATTTTTTTACACGTGCCCCGTTGAGGAGACGCACAAACCAAAACTTGGTGATGGCTCGCACAAAGCGATAGCGGCTTGGTTTAAAATTGCCGGCTATCTCGTTGGCATAGCGATGCACAATTTCATGAAGCAGTGCTTCCTCTTTGCGGGTAGCCTCTTCAGTTGTTTTATTGCTTAGCTCAATGAGTTCGTTTTTGATGTGCGACCAAAAGCGAGGCTCATCGCGCGGATCTACTCGCCAGCGGTTTCGCTTCAAGCGGTTTTGCTCACGAAACACCGTGGCCTCCAACTCATCAATCAATTGCTTACGCGAAGGACGCAGCAACCTGATTTGCTCAATGGCTTTCTGGGTCACCTCTTCAACAAACTCCTTGCGGTTTTTACTGAGTTGGTACACAGGCCAGTCGGGGATGCCCTCAAGAATGGGCTCGTAGCCGATGTTTTTGTTCTTCTTTTCTTCTAAAATCTCCATCAATTGCTATAGACGAGGGCCAAAGTTATAAACTTTGTGAACATCAGGGCTTTGGAGTCCGATGCCCGGTTGATACGAGGGGTCGGCTGTTATATTTTTGCCATCGCCTCACCCAACGATTGGCCCATTTGTTCAAAACGCGCCAGGGCGGCCTGAATAAATTCTTCAGACACTAATTGCTTCAGGTGTTGTTCGGAGGCGAGGTCATATTCTTGAACCTTGAAGGTCTGCTCCAGCGGACCCTTCTCCAATTTGATCAGGTAACGGTTGTTCCAATAAAAGAGCGTGATCTTACACGCTTCGTGAGGAATTTCGCCAATGACCCGCATGGTGCGAAGGTAGAAAAGGTTTTGATAGATGTCTCTATAAATTTGAAGGGAGACTTCTTAATAGTTACACCAGATTCAATAGACTAAATTCCTGACCAAGGATTTTTTTATCATCGGTGTTGAGCCATTTCCGCAACAGCGTGGCATACACTTGGCGGAAGTCAACATCAAAAATGAGATCACCTTCATCCAGTTTTTGCAAATCGGGTTTTTTGTTTAGAAAGCCGGGAGACTTCAGCTTACCACCCATGACAAAAAGATTATTGGCTGTGCCATGATCCGTGCCGCCACTGGCATTTTCTTCTACACGTCTACCGAATTCTGAGAAGGTCATAATCAGCGTGCGATTGAAATTACCAGAGGCTTTCAGGTCGTTCACCAATGAGCGAACGGCTTCCGCATACGTGGTTAGTAATCTTGCTTGCTGATCCGGTTGGCTTACATGGGTGTCAAATCCCGAAAGGGAAGCATAATACACATTGGTTTGAATACCCGATTGAATCAACTCGGCAATCGTTTTTAGTCGCTTGCCAAAATCTGTATTAGGATAGGTGGCGCTTGAGCGCATCACTGAAGATCGATCGTACACATACGCTGCATTCGATGCTGTCTCGGCCATTGTCTTGTATAAGTAGGCCAGCATTGGCTCATCACTGGTGCCCTCCGCCACTTTTTTGAAGAAGGGTCGCTGCGTGGCTTCGAATAATTTCTTGGGGTCTTTGATGGCCATTCCTTTTATACGCTCGCTTCGCAAAGCAAGCCCCAGCATGTCATCGATCTCAATAGCCTCGATAGCAGAATTGTCGCCTGGACAGGCGGCATCGAGGTAGCGACCTATCCAACCGGTAGAAAGATATTCATTCGCATTGCTGGCAGTTTGCCAAATGTCCATCGAGCGAAAATGCGATCGGTCAGGATTAGGGTAACCTACGTTATTGATTACGGTCAGAAGACCTTCGTCATACAAATCACGAAGTTGACTAAAGGCTGGGTGAAAGCCCATCTCATCGGAAACTTTTAATACGTTTTCCTGACGAATACTCAGTGTTGGTCGCATCTGGTAGTATCGATCGTTGCGATACGGCACCATGGTGTTGAGTCCGTCATTACCACCTGAAAGTTGCAGTACAATCAAGATCTGATCTTGAGCATTTGTTGCACCTTCTTTTTGTAGTGCCTGCAGGAACTGCGGTACCAACAATGAACCGGATGTGATCAGGGCCGACTGCTTCAAAAATCTTCTGCGCGATACCGTTTCCATAATTAGCTCAATTGATATTCTGGTAATGACATAAACCCTATAAATGCTTTTTTGATAAACTCCTTTTCATCCGCTGCAGTTGCTGCGAAAGTCGATACATAGCCGCGGTTGGTCGCGGTTGTCGGTCGTGATAAGAGATATGATTCAATTAGCTCCAGCGATTGAGCTGCCGAGGTGGTGGTGAAGTGCTCTGCTAGTGCTTGCCAGTTTACCCGGAGTGTGAGCTTTCGCTTTCCATTATTTTCTTTTCCAATACCATTGGCATCACCGTCATCGCTTGCCTCAAAGTCAGTCTCACTGCCTTCGAGCAAGAGTTTGCCCAAGCCCACGCGGAAGGTAAGACTGGAACTGTCGATCCATGCTTTGCCGGAAGGCCAGCCACTCACATTGGGCGGATAGAAAAGCACTTGCCCCAGGCCACGCTGAAGAAAAACCATGCTGCGAGTGTCCTCAAACGCCCCGCCTGTGTGTATCACTAGTCCAACAATCAGCTCTACAGGAGATTTAATTTTAGTGCCGATGTTGGAGGGGGAATTAAATTCTTCTGATTGAAGAACCCTGGTCATGAGTTTTTCAATGTCGTAGTCTGATTCGTAAAAAGATTTAGACCAATCTTCAATCGTGCTGTCTGGCAACGGTCGATCAGACACAAAATGCCTGGCAACTTTTGTCGTGATGAAGCGGGCCGTGTTCTTGTCATCCAGGATGCTCTCCAGAATTTCTTCTCCGGTGTAGTTTTTGGTTTTTCCCCTGAAGGTCTTGCTTCCGCCATTGTGCTGCCGTGGGCGGAATTGGAAGTCACCGAACATATCAGCACCCCAGCCGGTGAACACACGAGCGGCTTCCTTCACATCTTGCTCTGAATAATTTCCGCGCCCCAGCGTGAACAATTCCATCACTTCGCGGGCAAAGTTCTCGTTAGGGTGGTCTTTTTTGTTTTGCTGATTGTTGAGGAACCGCAGCATGGCCCCATCTTTTGAAATTGCTAACAGTAATTCGCGAAAAGAACCAAGTGCCAGTGTGCGAAGTGTGTTGTTTTGTTGTTGTGCGAAGTAGGGTACTAATGAGCGGCACGCAAAATGACCGTGCCAGAAGAACGTCATTCGTTCGCGCAATGAAGGGTCGGCACTCATTTTCTCCATCCATGCCGTGTTGACATTCATCAATCGCTTGCGTGATTTATCAAAGAGGTCTTTGCGCAAGGCCTTGCGCGATGCCTCGTCCATTGCACTCATTTGTTCTTGGTCGACTACGGGCTTTTCTACTGCATGCAGGGGCGCAATCTTCTTCGCTTGCTGGAGTAGGGTAGGTAAGTCGTGCGTACCTGTTGCAATACCAACGCCAAAGGCTGCGCGATCCATGAGATGTCTTACCTTAGCCTGGGGGATGTATGTGCGTACCATTGTGAATTCGCGACCTTTGACTATTGTTAGACAAAAAGGTTTAGCTACAAATTTCAAATCGCTCAATAATTCTGTCTATTGATCGTTTTTTGTCCGGGAAAGGTGAAATTCTTCTGTGACCTTGACCGCGGGTGTTGTAATTTTGGTTTTGATGAATGTAAATAGTGTGATGATGCGTGTGCGTTTCGGTCTCCTGATTCTCGTATTAATGATGATGGCCTACTCAGCCGGAGCCACTCACCTGCGGGCAGGTGAGATCACCATAAGAAGAGAGAACTGCACAAGCCTTACGTTCATCATCACCATTACAGTCTACACCAATACTGGTTCTGAAATTAAGTTCGGTAGCGGTGTACTCGACTACGGTGATGGCAGTCAGCCACACGTTACACCTACTATTGATAATACGCTGCGTCCTGATTTGGGTCCCAACATTGGCACGGTATCTTATTCTATTTCACACACCTATGCCGGGCCTGGCCGGTTTGTAGTGAGCTACCTGGAGCCAAACCGCAATGCGGGTATTTTGAATATGTTTAATTCAGTGGAGACGCGTTTCTACCTGGAGTCAACCGTTAACATCGATCCTTTCCTTGGTTGTAATAATAGTCCGCGCCTTTTGGTAGCACCCATTGATAAAGGATGTACAGGTGCAGCCTTTTATCACAACCCCGGAGCTTTTGACCCGGATGGAGATAGCCTTTCATATGAATTCACCATTCCAAAACGGGACAAGAATATTGATGTTAATAATTATCGTAACCCCAACGTACGCGAGTTCTACGATCGCATTGGCTTAAACTACGGTGCTGCAAATGAGACTTCCAACGGCCCTCCAACCTTTACCATCAATCCCATTACCGGTACCATTATCTGGGATGCACCGGGTGCACCTGGTGAATACAACATTGCGTTCGCCATACGAGAGTGGCGCAAGGTAGCAGGGATTTGGATCAACCAAGGTTACGTCATCCGCGACATGCAAATCATTGTGGAGGATTGTAAAAACAAGCGACCTGAGTTGCAAGTCCCTCCGGACATATGTGTTGAGGCAGGAAAAAGAGTTACCGCAGAAATTTTTGGTACCGACCCTGACAATGATAGTGTAAAGATTGAGGCCTTCTCTCAGGTCTTTAGTATTCAGCCTTCTCCTGCTACCTATACACCTAACCCTGCGCGGAATCAAGCCACCGGCCCTTCTCGATCCGCACGACTGGTTTTTACATGGAATACCCGCTGTGAGCATATCAAAGATCAACCTTATCAGGTGGTATTTAAAATTACCGACAAGCCGGCCAACGGGCCAAAGCTCGTACAGTTTAAAACCTGGAACATCCGTGTAGTAGGCCCTGCCCCCCGGTGGACGGACGCAAAAACAATTCCAGCCAAACGCCAGGCTGACTTGCAATGGAAACCATATGCTTGTACAAATGCAGAAGTGATGCAGGTATGGCGAAGGGTTGATACATTCGTATTTACACCACCGGAGTGTGTTACCGGCATACCTGATTTTCTTGGCTATACCAAGATAGCGGAAGTGCCCATCACGCAGTCGAAGTTTACCGATACAAATAACGGTGCGGGGTTAGCAGTAGGTGCTCGTTACTGCTATAGGTTGCTTGCGGTCTTCCCTCTACCGGGAGGTGGCGAGAGCTATGTTTCTCGCGACACGTGTCTCGCACCCATTCTGGCGGATGCACCCGTAGTAACGAATGTTACCGTTGATCGCACGAGTACAACAGCAGGTCGTATAAACGTGCGGTGGAGGCCGCCCTTTGACATTAGTAAAACACAGTTTCCACCTCCTTATCGCTACAAAGTATTCAGGGCCGAGGGCTTGGCAGGGAATCTTCGTATTACGAGTCCGCATACTGGCACGCTGGCGGATACAACGTATACCGATACCGATATTAACACGGAAGAACTTGCCTACAACTATCGCATTGTCTTGTATGATAATACCAATCAGCCCATTGATACATCCGCTGTTGCTTCTTCCGTACGGTTGGAAGCAAAGCCGCAGTTCAAGCGCATCGAACTCAATTGGACAGCCAATGTGCCGTGGTCAAATCAGAGTC
>JAIENH010000797.1 GCA_019751475.1 Cyclobacteriaceae bacterium | reverse complement strand
TGTTTGCCTTTATCTCGTTGCTGGAAGAGACCGGCTATATGTCGCGGGTGGTTTTTCTGATGGATAAAATCATGCGCAAGTTTGGCCTGAGCGGACGCAGTGTGGTACCGCTTATCTCGGGCATGGCATGCGCCATACCGGCTATCATGGCTACTCGCACCATCGATAATTGGAAAGACCGGCTCATTACTATTTTTGTAACACCACTTATGAGCTGTTCGGCTCGTCTGCCAGTGTTTGCCATCCTTGTGGCTTTGATTGTGCCGCAGCAACGCGTGTTGGGCATCATCAGTTTACAGGGCTTGGCGCTGATGGGGCTTTATCTGCTCGGCTTTTTTGCCGCCTTATTTTCTGCGTTGTTGCTGAAGGCAATTGTAAAAGTAAACGAGCGCAGCTTCCTCATCATGGAAATGCCTACCTATCGCATGCCGCGATGGTCAAACGTAGGCTACACCATCATTGAAAAAACAAAAGCCTTTGTGTTTGAGGCGGGCAAAGTCATCATAGCCATCTCCATTATTTTGTGGGTGCTTGCAAGCTACGGCCCGGCCGATGTGATGAACAACGCACGCAAAACTGTAGCTGAACAAACAGCCAATCAGCGCCTCACACCAGAAGCTTATGAGAATAAAGTAGCAGCTTATAAGTTGGAGCACTCATACGCAGGCACCCTTGGAAAATGGATGGAGCCTGTCATAGCTCCGCTGGGTTTTGATTGGAAAATCGGTATCGCATTGGTCACCTCCTTTGCCGCCCGTGAAGTGTTTGTCAGCACCATCGCCACGATTTACAGCCTCGGTAGTACGGATGACAATGCCACCATCAAAGAGCGATTAAAAGATGAGATAAACCCTGATACAGGCGGCCCACGCTTTACGCCTGCTGTTGGTTTTTCGTTGCTGGTATTCTACACGTTTGCCATGCAGTGCATGAGTACACTGGCCGTAGTGAAACGTGAAACAAAGGGCTGGAAGTGGCCACTCATCCAATTGGCATACATGACCTTGCTGGCCTATATTTCAGCGCTGATCGTGTATCAGATATTTTCGTAACACCTCTCCTTTTCTGTTTATCTTTCGCCTTCTATGAGGCTACTCTACCTTGCTTGCATTGTGTTATTGGTGGGATGCGAACGTGCAGCTATCAATAAGTTTTCGGATGATCAGATTGTAAAGATCTACGATCTGCAAGACAGGCGTGCTACGGATAGTTTGCTCGTCTATCTTCGTTCATCGAACGCTACCTACAGAAGTGAAGCGGCACTTGCTTTGGCATCTGTCCAGGATTCATTAGCCTCTGTTGAGTTAGGCACTCATTTGCTCGAAGATCCGGACGTGGATGTAAGGCACCATGCGGCATTTGCGTTGGGGCAAACAGGCGGCTTTCAGGCGGTGAATGCATTGTTACCAGCATTGCAAAGCGAAGACCATACGGTAGCAAGAGAAGTGCTGGAAGCTTTGGGTAAAACCATTACAAAAAATGATTTGGGCGCTTTACGCGAATTTCACGCCACCGACTCATTGCTGGAAGAAGGGTTATCATGGGCTTGCTACCACCTGGCACTTCGCAAACTGACGGACAGTTTGCTAACAAAACGTGCTTCGGAGTTTTTAGTACCTTCTCATTCATATCAGACTCGTTTGGGCGCTGCCCACTTTTTCGGGCGATCATCCAAAATTGAAGGAAAAAGTTTTGAGGAAAACCTGGTGGCAGCGGCAACAAAAGACATAAGGCCTGAGGTTCGGATGGCCGCAGCCAGTGGAATAAAGCACTTGCCATTGGCGCAAGCGAAAGAACTTATTCAACGTATAATCGCAAGCGAGCCGGACTACCGTGTGCGGGCCAATGCTGTAAGAGCGATTCAGAATTTTGCATTTTCTGAGATGAATGAACTGGCTCTTTCAGCGCTCCATGATTCAATCCATGCCGTGAGTGTAGCCGCCTCCGAAGTCATTCGAAACAAAGCCGAAGGCCTATCAGCCGACAGGCTTAAAGAAGAAATAGAAAAAACAATCTCTCACCGTGCAAAGGCTAACCTTTGGGCAACACTGCTTAAAACAAACTCATCACATGGTGCAGTCGAGGAGATCATTCGACTCTCCTCAACAGCCGACACTTACTTTAAAGCTGCGTTGTATTCTGCACTGGGCGAAGCTCGACCACCGACCGATCAAAAGGCAATGCAATTTCTTTCACAACAATTGCTCGCAGAAGGCCAGGGAAAAGTCTTGTTAACATCCGCGGCAGCGGCCCTGACATCTCTTGATGCCAGGCGAACCACCCGTGATTCAAAGAACAGTTTATTGAATACATATCAACAGGCTATAGCCAGCGGTGATGCGGGTGTAATCGGCATTGTTGCGTCTGCACTTACCAACGAAGCATTGCAATACAAAAAAGAAATCACGGACCTGAAGTTTCTATACGATGCCAAGGCGAAACTTAATCTTCCAAAAGATATAGAATCACTTCAGCCACTTGAAGAAGCCATTGCTTTTTTGGAAGGCAAAGACAAACCGGTCGCGATAAAAAACCCTTACAATCATCCTATCGATTGGAAGCGTGTTAAAACCATTCCAAGGAATCAGTTGGCGCAAATCAAAACAGCCAATGGTTTGATTGTAGTGCGCCTGTTTGTGGAGGAGTCGCCCGGATCGGTGGCGAATTTTATTTCCTTGGCGGAGCAGAAGTATTTTGATGGAAAGTTTTTTCACCGGGTGGTGCCCAATTTTGTGGTGCAGGCAGGTTGTAATCGGGGCGATGGATACGGCAGCGAGGATTATGCAATCCGGTCAGAGTTTTCACGAAGGCGCTACACTACGGGCTCGATGGGTATGGCCTCTGCTGGAAAAGACACGGAGGGAACGCAGTGGTTCATCACGCACTCGCCCACACCTCATCTCGATGGCAAGTACACCATCTTTGCTGAAGTGCAAAGCGGTATGGAAAATGTGCATCGGTTAGAAGTGGGTGACCAGATGGTAGAGGTAACTTTATTGCCGACCTCAAAATAAGTGCTGCCATGAATTCAAATCTTCGAATCGGTATTTTAGGCGGAGGTCAACTAGGTCGTATGTTGGTGCAGAAAGGCATTGACTGGAATTTGACCTTTGCTTCGCTAGATCCAGATCTCAGTGCGCCCTGTCATTCACTCACGGAATTTTCACAAGGCAAGCTTACCGACTTTGATACGGTGATGTCCTTTGGTAAAAATTGCGATATCGTTACCATAGAGATAGAGCACGTCAACACACAGGCCTTGCGCGAATTGGAAAAGCAAGGCAAGAAAGTATTTCCCCAGCCGCACATTATTGAATTGATACAAGACAAGCGCACGCAAAAAGAATTTTACAAGTCGCGCCAAATCCCAACCGCTGATTTTGTCTTGACAACTAATCGTGAAGATGTGTATCGTCATAAAAAATTACTGCCAGCTGTACACAAGCTCGGCCGCGAGGGTTACGATGGTCGCGGAGTGCAGCTTTTGCGCACGGAGGCTGATTTGCCAAAAGCATTTGAAGCACCGGGTCTGCTGGAGCGCCTCATTGATTTTGAAAAGGAGATTTCCGTTATCGTGGCCCGCAACGAGGCAGGTGATGTAGTAGCGTATCCTCCCGTTGAGATGGTATTTCATCCGGAAGCCAACCTCGTGGAATATCTTTTTGCACCGGCCGCTGTTTCTACGGCTATTGCAACCACGGCTGACGCAATCGCAAGACGTGTTATCACCGAACTACAAATGGTTGGTCTGCTCGCAGTAGAAATGTTTGTGACACACCAGGGCGAAGTATTGGTGAATGAAGTAGCGCCTCGCCCTCACAACAGTGGCCACCAAACTATTGAAGCAAACATCACATCGCAATATGAACAGCACCTTCGTGCCATTTTGAATTTGCCGCTGGGCAATACGGCCGCCATCCGCCCCAGCGCAATGGTCAATTTGTTGGGTGCCGAGGGTTTCATCGGAACGGCCCGCTACATAGGAATGGATGAGGTCTTGACAGTGAGTGGTGTGTATGTTCACCTGTACGGAAAGAAGCAAACGAAACCCTTCCGCAAAATGGGCCACGTGACAATCGTAGATGAAGATGTGGAAAGTTTAAAGAAGAAAGCCACCTTTGTGAAAAGCACGTTGAAAGTCATCGCATGAGCAAGCCAATTATCGGAATTATCATGGGCAGCCAGTCAGACCTCAAAGTGATGAAAGAGGCTGCAGAATTTTTAGAGGAAATAAAAATCCCATTTGAGTTAACTATTGTCTCCGCGCATCGCACACCCGATCGCATGACAGAGTATGCTTCGACAGCCCGGGTACGCGGCTTGAAAGTAATCATCGCTGGTGCGGGTGGTGCCGCTCACTTGCCGGGCATGATCGCCTCGATGACATCCTTGCCGGTAATTGGTGTGCCAGTAAAATCATCTAACTCGATTGATGGATGGGACTCGGTGTTGTCTATTCTTCAGATGCCTGGTGGTGTGCCGGTGGCCACGGTGGCGCTCAATGGCGCTAAGAATGCCGGAATCCTTGCAGCTCAAATCATCGGGGCGCATGATAAAGCCATTGCAAAGAAACTGGATCAATACAAAAAAGACATGAAGGGCAAGGTGGAGGAGTCAGCCAGGACTATCCTCAAGAAGGGATGGAAAATGGCGTGATTAGGCATTCGCGAAAGCGCTATTCTGAAAATTCGTAACTTCTCGTCCTTTTTCAAGGAATATGAAGCCCTCAACCAAAGGCTGGCTGAAAGAATACCTGGAATTCAGAAAAGAGCTGCTGAAAGACCTTACCGCAGAAGGTCGTAAAGCGTCACATCCTGATCACTCCATCTACCGGGTGATACAACCAACCGGCCTCATGTATGGCCAGCCAGTCAACGGCTTTGATCATCCCGACTCTTCGCAATGGGATGAGAAAGACAGGATGAAGATTGTGCTGGCGGAGAGTCTCATCAGCAGCTCGCTTCTCTTTCATGATAAGCCCATCAAAGACCCGGAAGAATTGTCGGCAGTGCTGCTCAAGACGCTGGAGAACATCTCTAATTTTTATAATCACATTTTCCCGGAATTGGCCACGCCCACGAAGACACTTTTTGGAAGAAAGAAAACATCGCTGGAATTGGCCGAGAAACGCATTGAGCGGGCATCCGAATTTCAATCCAACTTCTGGACTCAGTTCTTTCATAATAGTCTCCTTTTCCTAGACATTTTCATTTACGGTCAGTGGATACACACCAATGCCGACAAAATTGTATCAGACTTCTTCAAGTACGAACGCGAGGAACTTCGCACGTCCTTGGTCAAAATCATGGCAGCGGCTGCTCATGCCAATAGCATTGTAGAATTTGAAGAGCGCAAACTAATGGAGTATTTCCTGCAGAGTGCACAGCTTTCGCCAGAAAAAAGAAAAGAGTGTCAGGAAATCTTCGAGCGTGGCATCTCCATTGAGGAAATCAACTTGCCAACCAATAACTCATGGTTATTAAAAAAATATTTTCTTGAGATAGCTATACTCACCATTTGGGCCGACCGGAAAGTAGATCAGGTGGAGATGCTTTTCCTTAAACGATTGGCGGACACCCTTTCCTTTTCGGAAGACGACCTTGAAAACAGTATGATGGCGATTGAGGGCTTCGCACTCGAACATTGGGACGAACTCAATAGCCTTCGCGACAAAATGGATTACCAACAAGTGAGCGAGCAGTTCATCAAACGGGTGGCCAAAGTGGCCGAGCGGCACAAAGGCAAATTATTGAATGAAGTGAAAGGCAGCGAACGTCTGATGTCGTTGATCGTAAAAGCGCGTTCACAGGAACTTGATCCAAAGGAAAAGGCCCGGCTTCAAGAGTTGTTGATTGATGTCATGCGCACCGTACCCACGTTTGTCATTATTTCACTACCGCAACGGTTTCTCACCCTGCCCATCCTGATGCAGATTCTGCCAAAGAATTTTATAGCAGAAAGTCTCTCGGCTTAGTTCAACTCCTCTGAAGGCTTGGCCTTCTTAGGGATGAGAATGGAGAACACGATCGAAAGCGTAAGCGTAGCGATGATGACAGAGAACGAAAGCACCACCGGTATTTCAAAGTGAATAATCTCAAGCAACATTTTAGCACCGATGAAGAACAGAATCACCGAAAGACCTTTTTGAAGCAGGTAGAACTTGTCAATCACACCAGCCAGCAGGAAGAACATGGCACGCAGGCCGAGCACGGCAAAAATATTGGAAGTATAAATCAAGAACTCATTCTGCGTAATAGCAAAAGCGGCTGGAATGGAATCAACAGCAAAGATGAGATCGGTAGTTTCAATCAACACGATCACCAAAAAAAGTGGTGTGAACAAAAACTTTCCACCTTCGCGTACCCAAAATTGACCGCCTTTTTCATCTTTGCTGATGGGCAAATAAGCACGGCAGAAACGCATGATCGGATTTTTCTCCGGGTCGATCTTTTCATCACCGTCTTCAAAGTAAATCTTGATACCAGAGTAGATCAGGAACACACCGAAGATGTACAAAATCCAATGGAATTGGGCGATGAGATAAGCACCCACGAAAATGAAGATACCTCTGAATAGCACAGCACCCAGAATGCCCCAGAACAAAACCTTGTGAAAGTACTCTTCCTTGACGTTGAAATATTTTAAAATCAATAAGATCACAAAAATGTTGTCCACCGATAAGGCGTATTCTGTCAGGTAGGCGGAGAAATACTCAAGCGCTTCGTCTGCCTGTCCTTCAGGGCTATTATCAAAATGGTAGATGAGGTAGCCAAATACGGTACTTACAAACACCCAGAACAGGGACTGATATAGGGCCGACTTGGTGGTAATCTTGTGGGCGGTCTTATTGAAGACACCCAAATCAATCAACAGAAAGACAACTATGATGACGGCAAAAACCCCGAACAAAATAGTTTCAGTCTGACTGTTATTTCTAAACAGGGAGAAGAGGAGCATTGCCAAATTTTATCTGCGGTTTTTGGGTAAAAAAGAGGTGATTACCGGGTCACGAGCCTAATAATCACCTCTTTCAGCGTCAAAGCTATAAATTAATCTTAAACCTTGAAATTCTTGCACATACATACCCCATTCAACGGCTAAGGAAACCACCGAAAGCATAATTTAGTCTCTCGGCATAAAAACCTTGAAATTGACGTTTAAATGGTATAAACGTCATACCTGGGCCTCCCATTGCAGGCGCAGCAGGTTGCGATATATGCCCTCATCAATTTTTGAAAGTTCTTCATGCGTGCCCGACTCGGCAATGCCCCCGTCTTTAATGACAAGGATGCGGTCTACCTGGCGAATGGTACTCAGTCGGTGAGCAATGACAATCGTTGTTCTTCCTTCCATCAGTTTCTTCAAGGCGCCTTGCACCAGGTGTTCTGACTTGGCATCGAGCGAGCTGGTGGCTTCATCTAAGATGAGGATGGAAGGATCTTTTAGAATGGCCCTCGCAATCGCCACGCGCTGCCGCTGGCCCCCGGAAAGTTTCACTCCACGATCACCCACGAGTGTTTCAAATTTTTCTGGAAATGTTTCGATGAACTCCAACGCGTTGGCTTGCCTAGCCGCTTCTTGTATTTCATCAAAGGTGGCCGATGGGCGACCGTAGGCAATGTTTTCGCGAATGGTGCCTCCAAACAAAATCACTTCTTGTGGCACAATGCCGATATTCTCACGGTATGGTGATAGAGGAAATGAAGAACTGTTGCGACCGTCAACGGAGATGGTGCCCGACCCCGGAACATACAGCCGCATGAGTAAGCTTACAATGGTTGACTTACCGGAGCCACTCGGCCCTACTAAGGCAATTTTTTCTCCGGGTTGAATAGAAAACGAAATGGACTTCAGCACCGTAACATCCGCCCGAGTGGGATAGCTAAACTCAACGTTTTCATAGCGTATGGCTCCTGATAACTTTAATGATTGTTTGATCGGCTGTTGTTCTCCTTCGTCTTTTTGATCAAGAATTTCCAACAGTCGCTCGGAAGCGCCTATGGAACGCTGCACCTGTGCGTAGATATCTCCCAGTCCGGCAATGGAGCCGCCAATAAATGTGGTATACAAGACAAAGGACAACAATTCACCTACGGAGATTTCACCCGACTGCACCAGCGTGCCGCCATACCAAATCACACCCACAATGCCACCAAACAATGCCAGGATGGTGAATGCAATGAACAATCCCCGGTAACGGGCCGCATGAATGGCTGTGTCTACCATTTTGCTTACGGATTGTCCGTAGCGCTGAGATTCAAAAGTTTCGTTGGTAAATGATTTTACTACTGTGATGGATTGCATCGTTTCCTCCACAATCACGTTGGCAGCTGCGAGCATGTCTTGTATTTTTTTAGAAAGCTTGCGAATGAACCTACCAAAAAACAAAGCGCCCACCGTGAGTACGGGAAATGTGAGCATCATGAAGAGAGTCAACTTTGGCGTAAGCACGAGGATCACGGCAATGCCAATAATCAAAATCAGCAATTGCCTCACAAACTCCGCCAAGGTAGTGGTAAATGTATCTTGCAGCGTGCTGACATCGGATGTGATGCGACTCAGTAGTTCGCCTACCCTGCGACTGTCAAAGAAAGACATCGGCAGCCAGATCATCTTTTTGTACACGGCTTGCCGCAGATCAGAAAGCGAGCGCTCGCTTACAATCGAAAAAGCGTACACCCGCATAAATGAAAACAAGCTCTGCAAGGTTAGCACTCCCATCAGTGCCAGAGCCACCTGGTTGATACTTGTAAGAAAGAACCCAGTCTTGCCACTGGCGGCATCGAGCAGCTTTCCGGCCAGAAACGGAAACATGAGTACAGTTGCACTTGAGAAAACCAATGCCACAAGGCCCAGGATGAAAGCTCCTCTATAAGGCACTACGTAACGAAAGACCCCCAGCAATTTGCGAAGGGTCGATAGATTCACCGGCTTCTTTTCACCTTCTTCTAAAAATGTGCGTTTGGCCACCGTGTAAAAAAGGTAAAGGTAAGCACCCGGCTACCAATCGATTTGCCCTTCAATGGCAAAACGCACGGTGTCGGTAAAGACGAGTTTTTGAAAACCCTTGATGGCGTAACGGTTGAGCACAGGGCGCCCGTCTTCTTCTTCAAACTCGAGAGTAAGATTGCGGTGGGTGGTGCGAAGCATGTTATGCTCCGATATGATCGCCTCGACTTTTTTAAGCTGCGCGAAGTCATCCTGGTAATAGAATTGCAGGGACGACACGGGGGCAGCTGAGGCCAGGTATTGCCGGATGGTCAGGTTGCTGTTAGCATCGGCAATGCCGTCTGTGAGGACGTAAGCGTCTTTGTACGTGGGCTTATTTACGTTTTGAAGCTGCTTGAAGATTTCTAATTCAGCTTCCCACACTTGCGTGGAAGGTACCAGTGTAGTATCAGATTCGGTGCCGGAGAGGCTGGCGGTTTTGTCCAATACGCGCTTGCGCTGACTTAATTGCTGCACTTGCACTTCCAGCAGCGAATCAAAGTTGATGACGTTGACAACGCGATTGGTTTTTTCCGTGCACGATGCGAAGAGCAGCAATACCCAAACCCCCCGTTTCAAAAAAATGCTCATGGCGAGATAAAAATGGAGTGCAAAAGTGCAGAAAGATTTTGAGAACGCGCATTCCAGTTTAAAATTTCCAGGCCGACACTATGTTTAAATCACTTAGTACCTCCAGCTTTTCACATCGGCACCTTTGGGGGCGCTCTCCGAAATCCGCTTTAAGATACGTGGAAGGTACATCGTGTTGTAGCGCAACCGCGAAATGTAGTTGGGGTTGGCGTGGTCGCCATTCCAGCAATGTTCGGCACGATCGCCATAGTCCACCTCTCCCTTGTAAAATGGATTGTTGGTCTTTTTCAGGAAATCTTCCATCAGGTACACTGCGTTGTTCAGGTAGTAGTTGTCCATGTCTCCGCAGAAGATGTGGATTTTGCCCTGCAGCTTCGGCCCAAGCGTTTTCCAATCACGTTCGAGGATGTATCGCAAGTCGTAATTCTCCTTCCAGTATTCGGCCACGCTCTTATCAATTTCACCAGTGACTTTGTCAAAGATGCGTTTGGGGTAGCCGTCTTCGCCTTGCGGTGAATAGACTGCTTCCCAGATATCAAACTGGTCGCCCGAGCGGCTATGCGCGCCCAGTACGTACTCATAGTGGTTTGTTTCCTCCATGGTAGCGGTAATCTGGCCCAGGTAATTTCTAAAGGCGGGCTTGGCCAGTTTTTTAAAGTCGCTTTCGTACCAATAAGCATTCTTGTCTTTGTAGATATCCACAAGGCAAAAGGCGCGAAAGTCTACCGGGTCGGGGCAAGCGGCAAAGCAGCCGTTAAACTCATCAGGGTAGAACATTTGAACTGCCAATGCCTCCCAGCCGCCTGTAGAGCCGCCATAGGTGAAACGCGCCCAGCCTTGACCAATGCCACGGTATTTCTTTTCAATCTCCGGAAGCAACTCAAACATAATTGCGTCACCGTATGGCCCGAGGTTGGCCGAGTTCACCGCATACGAATCATCGTAATACGGATTGGCATGCTGAATTTCTACTACAATGAATCGTGGAAAATTTTTACTGATCCATTGCTTATAAAAATTGTAGGCTTCCTGTTTTTGAATTTTGTTGTAGCCGTAAATATTAAACCGCGAAGAGTAGTCGGTGGTGTCCATGTTAGGATCGGGTGGTTCGGTGCTGAATCCGCCAAAGTCGGCCGGGAAGTGCCCATGGTAAATCATGATTGGATAGTGGGCATTGGGATGCTCTTCAAATCCTTCCGGCAACAGCACGTGCGCTCCCAGAAACATGGGGCGGCCCCAAAACTCTGACAACATCTTACTTTGTATCTTGAGGTGCTTGACGTACTTCGTGTCTTCAGGCTCTTTTACCGGAGGAATTTTCTGATCCATCACCACTTTTATCGTCTCGCTTTTGGCCGGGTCGATGGTTACTTTAAATGGCCTGTTGTAAAAATTGCCTGGCTTGGTATTCCAGTGCTGACCCTCGCCCTGGTCAGGGGGAAGTTTTACGGTCTTGCCATTTTTCAGGTTGAAGGTTTCATACCGGTTGATGAGCGCCTGCACGTAATATTCCCCGGCCGGAATGGTGTTCAAACTCCGAATGGGAAACCCAAAAGTCGACCCATCCACCAGGATGTCCTGACCGGGTTTCATGCCGTCCACATCTACACCAAAGGCAAGCTGTGTTTTCAGACCAAAGTTGATCTGTTGGCGTGGCTCTGACTTGTCGTTAGTGGCCAGCATCAATACGATGTGGCCGTCCTGGGCGGCATCACTCATCTCTTGGGTAAAGGAAATGGCAAATTTCAGTCCTCCGGTAGTAGAGGTGGTGGGTGTACACTGCCAGCCGAACAGCAGCAAGAGTGGCAAAAGGGGAAGTAGGCGTTTCATGTGTTAATGTCTGTATCTGGGGGAAAATCCCTCGCCTTTAGGCGAAGACTTTAGTTTAATAATTTTGTATGAAGCGAACACTAGATGACTCAGCGATTTTCTCCCGAATGATTTCCGAGTCTATGTGCATTGCTTCAGTCGGCTTTAGCCGATACTAAACCCTTCGGCTTTTAGCCGAAGGTAGTTCAGTTATTTTTGTTTAAGGGCACATGGAATGGCCAGATTATCATTCTATTGGGTTTACAATCTGTTAATGGCCATTTCATGGTGAAGGATTTAGGTTTCAAAATGTATTTCTAATTCGCCAGTCGTGCAATTTTTACTTAAACAAGAGGCGGAAAAATGGTTTGGATACATGACAAAATCACTACTTTCGTTTCAATCAAACGATTGAAATTATGAATGCACGTCCCTGGTTGCAGCACTACCCTGCCTACATGACTCCCGAAATTCAGGAGCCATCCTTTAATTCTCTAGCTGAATTGTGTGAAGATGCCTGCAGTCGGTTTGCCTCTCTGCCAGCGCTGGAAAATATGGACAAACAAATCACGTTTGGTGAGTTGAACGAATTGTCCACGCGGTTTGCTTCCTTTCTCGTCAATGACTGCGGCCTGAAGCCAGGCGATCGCATTGCCATACAAATGCCCAACATCCTGCAGTTTCCCTTAGCGATGCTCGGTGCCCTGAAGGCAGGACTTATTTTGGTAAATACCAATCCGCTTTACACGGCTCGCGAAATGCAACATCAGTTCAAAGACAGCGGAGCTATCGCCATCGTGATACTGGCCAACTTCGCCCATAATCTGGAAAAGGTGATTGGCGAAACATCTATCAAGACCGTAATCGTTACCGAAGTGGGCGACCTGATGGGTGGCTTTAAAAAGTTGCTGGTGAATTTCGTCATCAAGAAAGTGAAGAAGATGGTGCCGGCATACAACTTGCCTAATGCTATTTCATTTTCGGATGCGCTGGCGCGTGGTGGAAAGAAGCCATTCAAAACGGTGCCACGCAAAAAAGAAGACACGGCCTTCCTGCAATACACGGGTGGTACCACCGGCTTATCGAAAGGTGCTGAGCTCACGCATCGCAATGTGCTGAGCAATGTATTACAAGTAATGCCTGTTTTGAAGAACACCATCAAAGGACCGTTGAACCAGGGAGATGTAGCTGTCATTCCGTTGCCGATGTATCACATCTATGCACTCACCGCCACGTTTGTTTATATGAATGCCGGACTTACTTGCTTGCTGATAACCAACCCGCGCGATTTTGCAGGCTTTATTAAAATATTGAAGAAGCCATTCCACGTGATGATCGGTGTAAACACCCTGTATAATGCGTTGTTGAATCATCCGAATTTTAAAGACATCAATTTCTCAGCCTTGAAGGGATGCAACGCAGGTGGCATGGCGCTACAAGAAATTGTCTTCAAACGCTGGCTGGAGCGCACGGGCATACCGATCGGTGAGGGCTACGGCTTGAGTGAGACATCACCGGTGCTTACGTTCCAAATGCCAGGCAAAGAGCGGATGGGCAGCATTGGTGTTCCCATTCCGAGCACGGAAATACAAATGATGGATGACAACGGCAATGTGATGCCCTATGGCGAAGCCGGTGAACTGTGTGCTCGTGGGCCCCAGGTATTTAAAGGCTACTGGCAAAAGGATAACTCATCTGTGTTCCATCCGGGTGGTTGGTTCAAGACTGGAGACGTTGCTGTGCTGGAGGAAGACGGTTACATCCGAATTGTTGATCGCAAAAAGGATATGATCCTGGTTTCAGGATTCAATGTGTATCCTAACGAAGTGGAAGGAGTAATTGCTACGCATCCTAAAGTGCTGGAGGTGGCAGCCATCGGTATTCCTGATCCGCAATGTGGTGAGGCCGTGAAGGTTTGCGTGGTGAAGAAAGATGAATCGCTCACGGAAGATGAACTGAAAGAATTCTGTAAAGAAAACCTGACCGGCTACAAGCGGCCTAAGTTTATTGAATTCAAAAAGGAACTACCGAAGACCAACGTGGGTAAAATTTTGAGACGGGCGCTGCGCGAAGAAGTGCCAGCGTAACGAAATCACAATTTGCTTTTCAGGAAGTCGGCTGTGTAGCCTTTACCTTTTTTCACCATTTCTTCAGGCGTGCCTTCAAAAACAAGATGGCCGCCTTTTTTTTCACCGCCTTCCGGGCCGAGGTCAATGATCCAGTCGGCACACTTGATCACTTCCAGGTTGTGCTCTATGATGATTACGGAGTGACCTTCATCCACGAGGGCGTTGATGGCTTTGAGCAATTTTGAGATGTCGTGAAAGTGCAAACCCGTGGTGGGTTCATCGAAGATAAACAGGATGCGCCCTTCGGGTGAGTTTTTGCCCAGAAACGAAGCCAGCTTCACGCGCTGTGCCTCGCCACCGCTCAGCGAGTTAGACGACTGCCCCAGTTTTACATAGCCGAGCCCCACGTCAAACAAGGGTTGAATCTTTTCAAAAATGGGCTTCTTGTCTTTGAAAAAAGCAAGCGCTTCTTCTACTGTCATGTCAAGTACATCGGAGATGGTTTTGCCATTGTATTCCACTTCCAACACTTCTTGTTTGAACCGTTTGCCATGGCATACTTCACACGTCAAAAAGATATCGGCCATGAACTGCATCTCTACTTTGATTTCTCCTTCGCCCTCGCAGTTTTCACAACGACCGCCATCCACATTAAAGGAAAAATGAGATGGCTTGTAGCCGCGTTGCTTTCCAAGCGGTTGGTCTGCATATAGCTGGCGAATGGCATCATACGCTTTGATGTAGCTGATAGGATTTGAGCGTGAAGATTTGCCAATCGGATTTTGATCCACGTATTCCACCTGTGTGATCGTGCTCGCGTCTCCCTCCATGGAATCATATCGGCCGGGTGTTTCAGCCACGGAGCCGTTCAATCTTCCCACCACCGGATAGAGTATTTTTTTCACCAGGGTGGACTTGCCCGAGCCGCTGATACCGGTAACAACCGTGAGCACACCCAATGGAAAAGTGACCTTTAGGTTTTTCAGATTGTTTTCGCGAGCCCCTTTGATCACAATCGAATCTTTCCATTTTCTTCTTCGTGCAGGCACTGCGATCTTTTCTCTTCCGCTGAGGTAGTCGGCTGTGTGTGTGGTCGTTTTCGCTGTGATGGTATCGATAGGCCCCTGAAACATAAGCCTGCCTCCGTGCTGACCCGCGTCAGGCCCGATGTCGATAATCTGATCGGCTGCGCGCATGATCTCCTCTTCGTGCTCAACTACAATCACGGTGTTGCCCAGATCACGCAGGGATTTGAGCACCTCTACCATGCGCTCAGTATCTTTTGGGTGCAGCCCGATACTGGGTTCATCCAAAATATACATGGAGCCTACGAGCGCACTGCCGAGTGAGGTAGCCAATTTTATTCGTTGAAATTCCCCACCCGATAATGTATTTGTGAGACGATTGAGGGTGAGATAACCCAAGCCCACTTTCGTGAGATACTCCAGCCTGTATTTGATCTCAGTGAGCAACCGGTCGGCAACTTTTTGATCGAACGTAGTGACGGTGAGTTTTTGAAAAAACGTAAGCACATCTTCCACCGGCATCAGCACAAGATCGGTGATGGACGTATCGGCAACTTTTACATACGATGCATCCTTGCGCAGGCGCGTACCTCGGCAATCGGGGCAGGTAGTCCTTCCGCGATAGCGTGACAACAACACACGGTACTGGATTTTGTGTGTCTTAGACTCCAGGTATTTGAAAAACTGGTTGATGCCGTCTAGTTCTTTGTTTCCATTCCAAAGAAAGTCGCGCTCTGCTTGCGTCAATTCAGAGTAGGAGCGATGCACCGGAAAATCATACTTCGCTCCCGTACGCAGCCAGGGTTTGAGCCATTCACCCATCGTTTCGGTTCTCCAAGGTGCTACTACGCCCTCATATAGCGACAAACTTTTGTCGGGGATGACAAGATCTTCATCGATGCCAAGAATTTTGCCAAAGCCCTCGCAGGTCTGGCAGGCGCCAAACGGATTATTGAAACTGAAAAAATTAACCGATGGCTCCGTAAACGAAATACCATCTAGCTCAAAGCGATCTGAATAAGCTACTCTGGATTTCCCTTCCGGATAAACATAACAATCGCCCTGGCCTTCAAAAAAAGCCGTTTGCACGGAGTCTGATAACCGAAAGGCAAGATCTTCATCGCCTGGGTCTACGGCAGCGCGGTCAATGAGTACTTCTACACTTTCTACAGAAAGCTTTGGAGATTTTTTAGCTGATTTCTCTTTCGGTGGAGCCAGCAATTCTTCGATGAACTTTACTTCGCTATTCATCAGCACCCGCGCAAAGCCTTTGCTCAGCAGCAAATTGAGTTCATCGGCCAGTTTTCTTCCTTTTTGAATTTTTAGTGGGCACGCCACCATCACACGCGTACCAGATGGCAATTGATTAATAGCATTCACCACATCCGTTACCGAGTCGCGTTTTACTTCCTTTCCGCTAACGGGTGAAATCGTTTTACCAATGCGGGCGAATAGAAGCTTGAGATAATCGTACACTTCAGTAGTGGTGCCTACCGTAGATCGCGGGTTGCGGGTGTTAACACGCTGCTCGATGGCGATGGCAGGAGAGACTCCTTTGATGTAATCGACATCGGGCTTCTCCATGCGGCCCAGAAACTGGCGTGCATACGAACTTAAGCTCTCCACATACATCCGCTGTCCCTCCGCAAAGAGCGTATCAAATGCCAGGGACGATTTGCCAGAACCTGACAGACCCGTAATCACCACGAGCTTGTTTCGCGGTATGGCGACACTCAGGTTTTTAAGATTGTTGACACGCGCACGCTTGATGATGATAAATTCTTTCGAATCAAGTTCATCAATGTGCGAGTCGTCAGGAGGTGGAGCGGGAAGCATGAAATGAGGACACGAAAATAGCCAAGTGTTTTAACGTTACATAAAAAAACACCTCCTCGTGGAAGGTGTTCACAAAAATTCCGGTCGAACGTCTTTAATTGTCGAAGTCGGGCTCGTAGCTGGGGTCTTTGCTGCGACCTTCATCGCCACCTTCATCATCGTAGTCGCCACCTTCCAGATCATCACCTCCTTCAAAGTCATCGTCATCGCGCTCGCCACCTTCAAATTCATCGTCTTTGGGTTTGGCATCAAGGTCGTAGCCGCCATCGCTGTTTTTGGTAGCTGGCAGTTTCACCAAGTACGTAGCCTCGTCTGTCTCCAGTGGAAAAACGAAGATCGGTTCCTTCTTGGCGTTCATAATTCGCGTGATGCTGTTCTCATACCCAATGGGGTACTGTTTCTTCATCAACTCCTTCAAATCCTCGGACAAACTTTCGAGGCTTTTGATCACTTTCTTCTTACTTGCGGGCATGGGTGGTTACTAATGCAAAAAATTTGGGACAAATAGGCCAAGAAATTGCATAGAAGGCAAGATTTTTTTTTAATTTTTTTGGCAGGTAACAGATTATTTCTACCTTTTCGATACCAAACAATAAAATTTAACCCCTCACACTATTGATATAGACCTCTACGTTACCTAACCGTGAGACAGAATGATAGACAGCAGATGCAGCGACAGCCAGTTGGTGACGCTTTATCAAAACGGTAACGAAGAAGCTTTCAAGGTGCTACTTCATCGCCACAAATCGAGAATTTATACGGCCATTTACTTGATTGTAAAAGACCGCTACAAAGCAGAAGACCTCTTGCAGGAGACCTTCATTAAAGCTGTGAACACCATAAAAGGTGGCCGCTACAATGAAGAGGGTAAGTTCCTGCCGTGGTTGAGTCGCATAGCCCATAACCTGGCTATTGACTCTTTCCGGAGGAGCAAGCGCTACCCGGAGATTGTGTTGGAAGACGGCAGCCGTGTATTTAACTCGCTGGAGTTTTCAGAGGATTCTGCAGAGTCGCTCCAAATTGCGCAAGACACCCAAACACGCTTGCGCGATTATATTAAGGAGCTGCCGGCAGAGCAAAAGCAAGTGCTGATCATGCGCCACTACATGGACCTGAGCTTTCAGGAAATTGCAGACAAGACAGGCGTAAGCATCAACACCGCTTTAGGCCGCATGCGTTATGCACTCATTAACTTGAGAAAGAAAATGATCAAAACCCAATATGCCTATGACCAAAACCTTTACCCAAAACGACCTGATCAGGTTTATTTACCAAGAGACCACGGAGGAGGAGACAAAGGAGATTAAGCGCGCACTCTCGTTTGACGCAGAGTTGCAGCTTCTTCACCGCGAGTTGCTCTTGACCAGCACGGCCGTTCAAAAGGCCACCCTGGAAGCACCGGCCGCAGCCGTTGAGAACATTCTCAACTATGCCCACGGGCTTGAAGTACGCCAGTAGCAACAATCAGTACGTCATTATCAACAACCGGGCAGGCTAAACCGCCAGGGGTGTATTCCAAAATGTCGCATCTCTAAGCAGCCTGAAGTATAGGGGGTCGAACCATCTCAATAACT
>JAIENH010000591.1 GCA_019751475.1 Cyclobacteriaceae bacterium | reverse complement strand
TGCATTGCAGTTGCCCATTGGTTCGGAAGAGAATTTCAAAGGTGTTGTTGACCTGGTGAATAACCGTGGTGTTATCTGGAATGAGAATGACAAAGGAATGACCTTCCAGGAAGTTCCGATCCCGGCTGATATGGTTGCGGAAGCAGCTGAGTACCGCGAGAAGTTATTGGAGGCTGTTGCCGAATATGATGAGACATTGATTGAGAAGTTCTTCAACGACCCGAACTCAATATCCGAAGAAGAAATTTTTACGGCACTCCGCAAGGCTACGATCGACATGAAGATTGTGCCGATGGTGTGCGGATCGTCATTTAAGAATAAAGGCGTTCAAACATTGCTTGACTATGTGATGGAATTGTTGCCGTCACCTCTTGATAAGGATGAAATTGTAGGTACAGACCCCGATACAGAGGAGCCAGTGTCTATCATGCCTGACGAGAAAGAACCGTTTGTGGCGTTGGCATTCAAAATTGCTACTGACCCGTTTGTAGGCCGTTTGTGCTTCATTCGTGCTTATTCGGGTGTGCTTGAGTCTGGCTCATATATTTATAATACTCGTTCTGAGCAAAAAGAGCGTATCTCGCGTGTGTTTCAAATGCACGCCAACAAACAAAATCAAATCGAACGTCTTTCAGCCGGTGATATTGGTGCCGTAGTTGGTTTCAAAGACATTAAGACGGGTGATACACTGTGCGATGAGAAGCGCAAGGTTATCCTCGAGTCAATGGTATTCCCTGAGCCGGTAATTGGTTACGCCATTGAGCCGAAGAAGCAGGCCGATGCCGATAAGCTCGGTATGGCTATTTCCAAATTAGTGGAGGAAGATCCTACGCTGCGCGTAAATACCGATCATGAGACAGGTCAAACCATCCTTCGTGGAATGGGTGAATTGCACTTGGAGATCATCATCGATCGCTTGAAGCGCGAGTTTAAAGTTGAAATTAACCAGGGTGCTCCCCAGGTGGCGTATAAAGAGGCTCTTACTAAGTCGGTGGAGCACAAAGAGGTTTACAAGAAGCAGACCGGTGGTCGTGGTAAGTTTGCGGACATCGTGTTTGAAATGGGACCTCGTGAGCTTGGCCCTGAGGATAAGCCAGGTCTGGAATTTGAAAATGATATCGTAGGTGGTGTAATTCCTCGCGAATTTATTCCTGCTGTGCAGAAAGGTTTTGAGCAAGCTATGGTAAACGGTCCGTTGGCAGGTTATCCGATCGACTCCATGAAGGTGCGGTTGTTCCACGGTTCTTACCACGATGTGGACTCTGATTCATTGTCATTTGAATTGGCAGCCCGTATTGGTTTCAAAGAAGCAGCTAAGAAGTGCGCTCCTCAATTGCTCGAGCCGATCATGGGTGTGGAAGTGATCTCTCCGGATGAATACACCGGCTCTGTAACTGGTGACTTGAACAGACGCAGAGGTATTATGAAAGGTATGGACACCCGCGGAGGTGCCCAGGTGATCAAGGCAGATGTGCCGCTGTCAGAATTGTTTGGTTATGTTACGGACTTGCGTACCATCACGTCAGGTCGTGCTTCGGCTTCGTTGACATTCTCGCATTATGCACCGGTACCGCGTAACCTGGCTGAAAAAGTAATTGAAGAAGTAAAAGGCGCTGTTGCCGCAAAATAGAATCTAAAAGACGTTTAGATCATGAATCAGAAAATCAGAATCAAACTTAAGTCGTACGACCACAATCTCGTTGACAAGTCATCAGAGAAAATCGTGCGGGCAGTGAAAGCAACAGGCGCTATCGTGAGCGGCCCCATTCCACTTCCTACGGAAAAAGAGAAATTTACCGTATTGCGCTCACCTCACGTGAACAAAAAGTCGCGCGAGCAGTTTCAGTTATGTACGTTCAAGCGTTTGGTGGATATCTATTCCAACAGCGCCAAAACCGTGGATGCACTCATGAAGCTTGAGTTGCCCAGTGGTGTGGACGTAGAGATCAAAGTGTAGAACCACCTTACAAACATTAGATGGCCCCGCTTTTGGCGGGGTCTTTTGTTTTCGGCCATGAGTGAAATGAAACCAAAGAAGGAAAAGTCACCTCGTGACACCGAGTATTACTACTGGGAGAACGGGTTTATGGTTTTCACCGAAGCCTATCATAAAAAACGTGGCTACTGCTGTCAGTCCGGTTGCCGCCATTGCCCCTACGGGTTTAAAAAGTCTAATTCGTAATCAGCTATCTTTTCTTCCGGGTAGAAATAAGCTCTTGCCACACGTGGCGCGCAGCTTCTGAAGGGAGTACCTTATTCTTCTGCACGAGATTTAAATACTTTTGCTTTATTTTTTTTGCCATAGGCGCCTGGATAAACTCCCGGACGTGACCTTCAATGCGTTCGTCCAGCCAATGCTTCATTTGCTGCTCGCGCACTCGCTTGAAGAAACCGTTAGCAGTTGTTTTATGAACAAAGTCGGTAATCATATTCCACACACGGTCAATACCAGTATTTGTATAGGCTGAAACCAATAGCGTCTGCGGTGCCCACCCGGATGGAGAAGCGCCATGGAGGTGAAGCGTATGCTTCATATCTGCCAGAGCTTGTGAGGCAGCTTTCACATTATCGCCATCGGCTTTAGTAATGGCAATGCCATCAGACATTTCGATGATACCTTTCTTAATGCCTTGCAGTTCATCACCTGCACCGGCCAGCATGAGTAACAGAAAAAAGTCAACCATGCTTTTCACTTGTGTCTCCGATTGTCCCACACCCACGGTCTCAATCAAAATGACATCGAAACCCGCGGCCTCAAAGAGAAGAATTGCTTCACGTGTGTGATGCGACACACCCCCAAGCGCCAGGCTGGAGGGAGACGGTCGGATAAACACGTTTGGGTTTTTACTAAGCCGCTCCATGCGGGTCTTATCACCGAGGATACTTCCTTTAGTCTTTTCACTCGTGGGGTCAATGGAGAGCACGGCCACTTTTTTTCCTTGCTGTGTGAGCAATTCGCCAAAGGACTCGATGAAGGTACTCTTGCCAACACCGGGCACGCCCGTGATGCCAATACGAATGGACTTCCCGGTAAGCGGGAGCACCCGTTGTAATATATGCTCAATTTTCTTTCGGTCACCGGGCCGGGTACTTTCGGCCAGCGTAATGGCCCGCGCCAGGAGAGAGCGGTCACCCTGAACGATGCCTTGGTATAGTTGAGCTACGCTTTCGTTCTTGAGTGGGCGGGCAGGCATCTCTAACAGGTTGATTTACAAAGCTAAATTTTTAATTTTACTTTAGTCCCTACACCACCCTTATGAGAAAGTTCTGGTTTCAAAGCTTCATCATCACTGCCTTCGTGTTTTTTATGATGTGGGGTGCAGGTAAAATCACCGATTTTAAGCTGTTCACAGCCTTTGATGTGGTGGGCCAGGCGCTAAAAGATTTTGAGTTAACCGACTATGCATTTTCTAATCTCCGGCCAGATCCTACAGTAGATGAGCGCATCATTATTGTAAACATCGGTTACCTGTCCAGGCGAGAGATCGCTGAACAAATACGGATCATAAGCCAGTACGGACCGAAGGTGATTGGAATAGATAGTTATTTCACCTGCGAAGGAGGGCTTCGTGACAGCGTAAATTGTCCGGAGCTTCTTGATGAGATGGGCAATTTGCTTTTAGCGAATGCCATTCAGGAAGCGGGCAACGTAGTACTGGTTTCCAAACTGCTTCAATCCGACTCGCTCGTCAACTCGGATGTGGTTGATGCGTATGATTCAATGGAGTATTCAGACCCGATCTTTAGCTCGGTAGCTACTAATGGCTTTGCCAATTTGGTGACGGATGCCGTCTTCCAAGATGACATTAAACTTTGCAGAAAGTTTATTCCCAAATGGAATGTTAGAGGAACCGATCAGTACGCCTTCGCAGTTGAGATATGCAAAATGTTTGATTCCGTAAAGACTAAAAAATTCCTGGCGCGGAATAAAGAGGAGGAGCTTGTCAATTATCGTGGAAATGTAGAGATCCAAGATATCAAGTTGAAGAGTGTGAGAAAGAAGCAAACCGGCTCCACCAATTTTAATGGAATGTTTTATGCGGTTGATGTAGACCAGCTTCAAAAAGGTGAAATATTGGGTGACTTATTTAAAAACAACATTGTGATTATGGGCTTTTTGGGTGGCCGTTTTGGCGATATGACCTGGAGTGATAAATACTTTACTCCCCTCAACAGCAAAGTAGCTGGTCGTGCCAACCCCGACATGTTTGGTGTGGTGGTGCACGCCAACATTGTAGCTATGATATTAAATGAAGACTACATCAATGAACTGCAAGACTGGCAGAAGTATGCCATTGCGTTTTTTGGCTGTTTGCTTACCGTGGCACTATTCATTGTAATAGATGCGAAGCTTCCTATGTGGTTTGATGCACTGTCGGTACTGATTCAGATATTTTTATTGTTGGTAATATCGCTGCTAACCATTGAAGCTTTTGCTCTCAAAAGCCTTAAGCTTGATCTCACGGGGCTTATGGCGGCATCAGCCCTGGTGGGCCCATGTTACGATATCTTTAAATCCTTCCAAAACGAGATTAATCGCAGGCTTACCAAGCGGAGGGAGCGGGTATTAACTTCCTGAAATTGGCACGTTTTTTACTATATTCGTACTCTCTAAACACACATTACAATATGAAAAAAGGCAGGATTCTATTTGGAGTTGGCTTTTTCTTACTTACCCTCACGGCATTTTCGCAAGACTATACCTTTAAGGTATTGGCTAATAAAGGCGCAAATGAGTATAAAACAGGCGATCTATGGCAATCTGTAAAGACGGGTGCCAGCCTTAAGTCAGGCGATGAATTGAAGATATCAGAAAACGCCTATTTGGGCTTGGTTCACGCCAGCGGCAAGCCGCTCGAACTGAAGCAGGCAGGTAGCTACAAAGTAGCTGATTTGGCAGCTAAGGTAAGCGGGGGCTCCAGCGTGCTGAATAAGTACACAGACTTCATTCTGAGCAGCAATTCGGCAGAAGCCAAAAAAAATCGTTTAAGTGCAACAGGAGCCGTGCACCGTGGTGAGCCAACGATGGTCAATGTCTATCTGCCTCCACCACAGAGTGCCAGCATCTTCAATAACTCAATGATTGTTCGTTGGGAGGCACCCAAGAGCGGTGGCCCTTACATAGTTACACTCAAGAATATCTTTGAAGAAGACTTAGCAAAATTTGAAACCCCGGAGACAAGCCTGAAGGTTGATTTGTCTGATCCGAAGCTTAGCGCGGAGTCTGCATTTTTGGTGGAGATTTCGAGCAAGGCAGATGCTAAGACAAAATCGGAAGGCAAGGTTGTGAAGAAGTTGTCACCGGCAGAATTGGAGCGCGTAAAGAAGGCGTTTGCTTCGGATGTATCTGCCGAGGCTAAAGAAGAAACACCCATGAGCAAGATTTATATGGCCAGCTTCTACGAGCAAAACGGCTTGCTGATTGATGCTCTCACGGCATACGAAGACGCTATTCGCCTGGCTCCTGATGTAGATTCATTCAGAGAGTACCGCGATGAGTTTCTTTACAGGAATAAGTTAGCGCCAGCACCGAAGCAGTAAGATTATTGTAAGAAATCATCGAAACCCCGGACTCAACCGGGGTTTTTTCATGTTTGGCTGGCGACAATATTCTTCTAATTTTGTACGCTACCCAATCAAACCAACTATGAGTGTACTGGTCAATAAAAATTCGCGTGTCATTGTTCAGGGCTTTACAGGGTCGGAGGGCTCTTTTCATGCCGGACAAATGATTGAATATGGCACGAACGTAGTGGGTGGCGTTACGCCTGGCAAAGGCGGCCAGATACACTTGGGTCGCCCTGTTTTCAATTCCGTAAAGGAAGCCGTTGAAAAAACGGGGGCAGATGTTTCCATCATTTTTGTGCCTCCTGCTTTTGCTGCTGACTCTATCATGGAGGCGGCCGATGCGGGCATCAAAGTGATTGTGGCCATTACCGAAGGAATACCGGTGAAAGACATGATGATGGCTAAACAATACATCAAAGACCGTGGCGTGCGCTTGGTGGGTCCAAACTGCCCTGGCGTGATCACTCCAGGCGAAGCGAAAGTGGGCATTATGCCGGGCTTCGTTTTCAAAAAAGGAAGCATAGGCATTGTGTCGAAGTCAGGAACGCTTACCTACGAAGCAGCTGATCAGATTGTGAAAGCAGGACTTGGTATCACTACAGCCATTGGTATCGGTGGTGACCCGATTATCGGAACACCCACCAAAGATGCTGTTGAGCTATTGATGAACGACCCGGAGACAGAAGGGATCGTGATGATTGGCGAGATAGGAGGAAACTACGAGCCGGTGGCCGCTCGCTGGATAAAGGAAAATGGGAATAAGAAACCCGTTGTCGGCTTCATCGCTGGGCAGACTGCACCCCCCGGCCGAAGAATGGGACATGCAGGCGCAATCATTGGCGGAGCGGAAGATACCGCTGCAGCGAAAATGAAAGTGATGCGTGAATGTGGTATCCACGTAGTAGAATCACCTGCTCTCATCGGTGAAACGATGGCACAGGTGATAAAGAAGAAATAAGATCAGCTTAAAAAGATGCCCTGAACTCTTTCTCCATGTGGGAGTTCAACTCTTCCACGGATTGAAAGGTATTCAATTGTTCTATCTCCTCCACAGGCTCATCTTTTTTGTACAGCACCTGGACAAAAAAATCATTCAGGAGATAGATAAAAAACCTTCTGCCATTTGACATGCGCTCTCCTACCAGGGAGCCTTTTTCGCGCACCAGCTTAAGGAGTTTCTTGTCTGAGAATTTTTGCACTACCCAATTCGGCCACATACTCTGCTTTTTACAGGAATGAATATCCAAAGAAAGCAATAAGTAACTGCCTGATAAAAAGGGCCATAGCAGGCCAGTGTACAATCAGCGCTGTATTTGTCGTCTTGGCGAATTATCGGCTACAAACTATGCAAGCACGTACCAAGGGACCTTCAAAAATGAGTGCAGTCATCGTGCTTCCGGCAAGGGAGATATTTGATTCTCTGCAAAATCAATGAAAATCTCGCATCGGGCTGAACACCCTACAAAAGATCATTTGCCAGGTTAGCTAACTCTGACCGTTCGCCTTTTTCGAGGGTCACGTGGGCGTAGAGCTCATGATCCTTGATGCGGTCGATCAAGTAAGACAAGCCATTGCTTTGTGAGTCGAGGTACGGGGTATCGATCTGAAAAATATCACCGGTGAAAATGATCTTGGTGTTTTCTCCAGCCCGCGTGATAATCGTTTTGACTTCATGCGGTGTGAGGTTTTGGGCCTCATCGACAATGAAGCAAATGTTAGAAAGGCTGCGACCGCGAATGTAGGCTAGGGGTGTGATCACCAGCTTTTCGTTGGTCACCATCTCCGTAATCTTCGAATACTCTTTATCGTTTTCGCTGTATTGATTCTGAATGAATTTCAGGTTGTCCCACAGCGGCTCCATGTAGGGATTCAATTTTGATTTGATGTCGCCCGGCAGGTAGCCGATGTCTTTGTTGCTAAGTGGCACGATGGGGCGCGCCAGGTAGATTTGTTTGTAGTCGCGCTTTTGTTCCAGCGCAGCCGCCAAGGCAATCAGGGTCTTGCCGGTGCCGGCCACACCTTGCATTGTCACCAGTTTGATCTCGGGCTTGGTCACTGCGTGAATAGCGAAGGCCTGCTCCGCGTTGCGAGGTTTGATGCCGTACACGCTACGTTTCTCCACATGCTCAACCATGCCGTTTGCCGAATTGTAGAATGCCAATACGGACTTTTTGCCGCTCCGTAAAATGTAGTAATGGTTCTTGGTCAGCCCGGTAGTTGAGCCCAGCAGATCCTCCGGAGGGCAATAGCCCTTTTCATACAACAGGTCGATTACATCCGGATCAACTTCATCGATTACAGTCTTACCTGCATACAGCGAACTCACGTTCTGCACCTTGCCGGTAGTGTAGTCTTCTGCCTGCAGGCCCAGGGCCTTGGCTTTCAGGCGCAGGTTGATGTCTTTAGATACTAAAATTACCTTCCTGTCTCTTTCTTCTTTTTCCAGGAGCAGGGCCGAGTTAAGAATGCGATGGTCGGCTTTGTGTTCGTTAAAAACTTTGTTGGCGTCCAGTATACCGTTGCCGCCTGTGTCCATGAGCACCTTAAAGTTGCCCTTACTCTTTCCGTTGAGCGGGTTCCATTTATGGAGCATCTGGTCTTTCGCCAGCTTGTCGATCAGGCGAATAAACTCGCGTGCCTCGAAATTTTTAGTGTCGTTGCCTTTTTTGAAATTATCTAACTCTTCCAGCACCGTGATCGGTATGCCGATGTCATGTTCGTCAAAATTGAGGATGCTGTTGTGTTCGAAGAGAATGACAGAGGTGTCGAGAACAAATACTTTTTTTTCCTTCTTAGTTTTTGCCATAGATTAAAAAATGGTTCGCTATCAACGGATCAAAATAAAAACCGCGAAGACAACTCCGTTTGGGACATCACATTCCCAGAAAAAACGGACAGTATCTTCGCGGCTTCCAATTGATGTTTTAAAACTAAGAAAACGATCAGCATAAATCAAAAGAACACAGGTTATTCTTTGATGAAGGAAAGCACTACACCCGAGAAAACAAATCACCTCCGGCTGCAGGAGTAATCTTCAGAACCCCGGCCAGCACCAGGTGTACGAGTTTGCGCGAGGCAAAGAAGCGCTTCATGCCAGTGAGTTTTGCAAAATCCCGTAAGGTGATAGTAGGGTGTTGATCAAGGAATTGCATCAGCTTCTGTTCAGCATCACCGTAAGTAAAGCGCGTGCCCTTTAGGGATTTATTTCTGCGAATGATTTCGCACATCTCGCGGCTGGCCTGCAGGCTTTCATCTTGCCATCGAACAAATGATACCCGGCCGTCCTTTTCAATAAAGTAATGAGGTCGCTTGTCGCTTTTTGGCACCGTCCATTGCAAAACATAGCTTTTCTTAGAAAGGGCAATGATCTCTTCCGAGAATGTAATGGCGGGGCGGCAGTGTTTTTTTAATTCACTCCGAATGGCAACCGATTCCTCCTCTGGAAACTTCACACCCGGAATGGAGGAATTATCGTCAACGCCTACCAGGAGAATTCCTCCCTGTGTGTTGGCAAAAGCGATAAGCTCACGGACAATTTTATCAGGATGGGCGGCTTTGCGCTTAAACTCCAGCATCAGCCCCTCGCCTTGCCCGACCAATTTTCGAAGGGCGGCTACTTTCTCAGCAGAATAGACAACGGACTCGGCACGCTCCATTTCATCAGGAGTGAACTAGTTCATGCGGTTCCCAAAAGCCTCATCGTCATCCAGATCTTCGTCACCTTCTTTCGGCAACGAAAACATACCACTGATGAGGTCTTTGAATTGAAGCCCTTTTGCCAGGAAGTGTTTGCTGATAAGACTGTACTCAGCCAGGCCGTGTAAGGCAAACTCCATGAGGAAAAGCTTTACCTGCGGCTCCTGGCTTTTTTGAAATTCGTTGATCAACTCCAACAAGCCCGGTACCGAACGCAGATTCTTTTCGTATTCCAAGTTGGTCATGTCGCTTAGCAAGTCGATGGTATTGCCATCGCCAAACCAAGCAGTGATCTTTTTATATGGGCTCTTCTCTTTTTGCTTGCGAAACTTATCAGGATCAGGGAAGTAGTTTAAAAATTGCGTGCGAATCGCTTTGCCCACCAGGTTTTGAGCTACGATAGCAGGACCTTCCTGTTCACCTTCGTAGACCAACTCTACCTTTCCGGTAATGGAAGGCACCACGCCTACAAAGTCAGTGACGCGGACTACTGTGGTCTTTTCATCGTTCAAGATTGTCCTTCGTTCTGCGGCCGCTACCAATGACTCATAGGCCGAAATGGTGAGGCGTGCGGAGACACCACTTTTGGCATCCACGTATTCGCTCTTGCGGGCTTCCATGGCAATCTGCTCTACCAGGTCTTTGGCGATTTCGGTGAACATCACAGCTTTCTTTTGGTCACTGTTGATGCGCGCTTCCTGCCCTGTAATCTTCTTTCCTATCTCCAGGGTTTTAGGATAGTGAGTGATGATCTGACTGTCGATGCGGTCTTTCAACGGAGTGACAATGCTGCCCCGATTTGTATAGTCTTCTGGGTTGGCAGTAAATATAAATTGCAAATCAAGCGGCAGCCGCAATTTGAAGCCTCGGATCTGAATGTCGCCTTCTTGTAGAATATTGAAGAGTGCTACCTGGATCCGTGCCTGCAAGTCGGGCAGCTCATTGATGACAAACAAACACCGATGCGATCGCGGGATGAGCCCGAAGTGAATAACCCGCTCATCGGAGTAGGGTAGCTTAAGAGATGCGGCTTTGATTGGGTCAACATCGCCAATTAAATCAGCAATGGACACATCCGGAGTAGCCAATTTTTCTGTGTAGCGATCTTCGCGATGAAGCCAGGTCACGGGAGTCTGATCGCCCAGTTCGTTTACCTTATCACGACCGTAGCGTGAAATAGGGTTGAGCGGATCGTCATTCAGCTCAGAGTTTTCTATTACCGGGATGTATTCGTCCAGCAATTGAACCATCAGTCGCGCGAGGCGAGTTTTGGCCTGGCCGCGCAGACCGAGCAAGTTGATATCGTGGCCCGCCAGGATTGCTCGTTCCAAATCGGGTATGACGGTTTCTTCGTATCCCCAGATGCCTTCAAAGACATTTTCTTTTTTGCGCAGCTTGTCAATCAGGTTTTGACGAAGTTCATCTTTGATAGTTTTATGCTTATAGCCGGATGACTTTAGTTGGCCGAGGGTTTTAGCTTGGTTCATTCTGAAAGATAGTAATTAGTGGATTGCGGCTGTGAATATCAGTGACGCATTCAATTAAGAACAAATTTAGGCGCGCAAAGTTTCAATTGTGCCAGCCAAAGCAGATTTAACAACAAAATTAGTTTTTTGTACCTTTGGTTATCTAAAGCTAACATCTATTGTAATCATGTCTCAGTTAGTCCTTACTGTTAAAAACAAGAAGAAACTTCCTTTCTTGAAAGAACTTCTGAAGCAAATGGACTTTGTTGATGTTGTTGATGTCAACGATCTCAAATTGGCCAAGAAGAAGGCTGTTCTTTCAGATTTGGAAGAGGCTGTTCAGTTTGTAAATCAGTATAAAAAGGGCCGCGCAAAAGCCAAGTCATTTGGCCAGTTGCTGCATGAACTTTAGGATTGTTCCTACTCCTCCATTTGAACGTGAGCTTAAGCGATTGGCGAAGAAATATCTTTCAATTAGGAAAGACATTGAAAAACTGGGAACGGAGCTTTTAGAAACGCCAACCCTTGGCACACCTCTTGGCAAGGACTGCTATAAGATTCGCATGGCAATATCCTCTAAAGGCCGCGGAAAATCTGGAGGGGCCAGGATTATCACTTACGTGCAAGTGATAGAAAAAGACATCTTTTTAGTCGCCATTTACGATAAGTCAGAAGTGGGGAGTATTTCTCAAAAAGAAATTGAGGCCAGATTAATGCACCTGGGGCGATAACCGAAATTGCTTACAAATTTTTTCTTCTATTTCGTTTAAAGTCTTCGAATACGAGGTTGCCCAATCCCTGCAAGCTACTGTAGTACGCATTGCCGTTATTGGCTTTCGTGAAATCCCGCACAAAGGATTTCAAATAAGGGTCGGTGGCGATCATGAACGTGGTGACGGGTATTTTCAACTTTCTCAATTGTGAGGCAAGGTTGAGTGTTTGGTTCATGATTTTAGTGTCAAGGCCAAAACTGTTTTTGTAGTATTTGATTCCTTGCTTGATGCAGGTAGGCTTACCGTCCGTGATCATGAAGATCTGCTTGTTGGTATTTTTTCTCCTCCGCAAAATATCCATGCTCAACTCCAGGCCGGCCACGGTATTGGTGTGATAAGGACCCACTTGCAAATAGGGAAGGTCTTTAATTTCAATTTTCCAGGCGTCATCGCCAAACACCAGAATGTCCAGCGTGTCTTTCGGGTATTTCTTGGTGATCAATTCAGCCAAGGCCATAGCTACTTTCTTGGCAGGAGTGATGCGATCTTCACCATACAAAATCATAGAGTGCGAAATGTCAATCATCAACACGGTGGAAGTCTGGGTTTTAAACTCGTTCTCCACCACTTCCAGGTCTTCCTCGGTCATCAAGAAGTCTTCGAAGCCGTGATTGATTTGAGCGTTCTTCAGCGAGTCGGTCATCGAAATTTGTTCCAGCGTGTCACCAAACTCGTAGTCGCGCCTGTCGGTAGTGACTTCATCGCCCCGGCCACTGTAAGGAGTTTTGTGTTCACCACCTTTTGTCTTTTTGAGCTTGCCGAATATCTCTTCCAGTGCAGATTGCCGCAGGTTTTGTTCGCTCTTGGGTTTTAATTTGAATTCACCCTTGGGGCCTTCTTCGGTAATGTAGCCATTGCGCTTGAGGTCCTCAATAAAATCCCCCATTCCATACTTGTCGGTGGTGAGTTTGTACTGACGATCTACCTCTGTCATCCACTGCAGGGCTTCCCCCACGTTTCCGGAGGTAATCAATATCAGCTGCATGAATACCTTTAGCAATCGTTCGAAATCGCTTTGTCCTGACTGGGGCGGGGGTACGTACTTTGAAAATCGGTAGCCTAACACAATGCGTTTATTTTACTTTTTAAACTTAACCATAAATTCAGGCTTTCTGTTCAAAACGCATAAAAACCACATTTTTTTGGACTTCACGGAACTAAAAAACGAAATGACCGTTGTGTCACAATAAGTTTTCAATAAAAACGTCTACTTTTACAGAATCGTAATCAAGACTTTTATGAAAAAGATCATAACACTGGTGATAGTGGCTTCTGCAATCCTGTTTTCTTCGTGTGCCTCTTACACCTGCCCGACTTATTCTAAGGCACCTCAAAAGCCTGTGACTAAGGAGTCAAGGATTTAATTCGATACAAATCGCATGTGCGTAGCGTCCTGCTGAGAGGCGGGACTTTTTTATTGCCCTTATTTGGACATCGTGCCGTACACGTAGTCCCACAAAGGCGAAGACACACCATACACACCCTCACCATTTTTGTAGTGATGGATACCGTGGTTTACCCAAAGTACTTTAAAGAAATTTTTTGGTGGCTGAAATGCATGCACCATGTAGTGCACGGAGAGATACGCTGCGTAGCCGGTAAGAAATCCCGGAAGGAAAGAAAACACCAGGTCTCCCAGCACCAGGCGCAACAACAGCAATAGCAAGGTTGAGATGGTGATGCTCAATACCGGGGGCATTGCCAGGCGGCTTTTATCTTTTGGAAACTCATGATGTACACCATGAGCGGTATATTGAAACTTAGCCCTAGCCTCCGTGTGTGTGCTGATGTGAAAGATATATCGGTGCACCATGTACTCCACCCAAGTGAAGGCCAACAGTCCAACAAAAAACATAGCCACGGTGGTGCCCAACGAAAGGGCCGTGTTAGTAATACTCCAATACAACAATCCACTGGAGTAAACAAAGAAAATAGTCAGCGGCACCGAAATATGAGTGCGGCTGAGTTTCTCCAGAACGGGGTTCTGAAAAAGCTGTTTCGAACCCTTATTTTGAGGTTTTATCTCGGCAGTCATGTCCATCGCGTTATTCAACGGCAAAGTTAATTCTGAGGTATGATCTTTTCAACTTTTCGCTATACGGGCGCATTTTGCGACACTTTTTGCAATACGCGCTGGTATACGTTTTCGTATAGCGGACGGATGTTGGCAATGTCAAATTCTTGCGCTCTTTTCAGTGCATTTTGCTTAAAAGTCGGCAGGTTGTTTTTATCGAGGACGAACAGCGCCTTGCGGGTCATGTCCTCCACGTCTCCCACGTTGCTGAGGAAGCCTGTTACACCCTGGACGTTCAGTTCCGGGAGACCTCCCGCATTCGAAGAAATCAGCGGCACCTCGCAAGCCATAGCTTCCAGGGCTGCAAGACCAAAACTTTCTTTTTCAGAAGGCATCAAAAATAAATCGGCTACCGACAACACTTCTTCAATCGCTTCCAGCTTGCCAAGAAAGCGCACATCGTTTTCAATGTTAAGCTCACGGCTTTGAGCTTCGGCCTTAGCGCGCTCCGGGCCATCGCCAATCATGAGCAGCTTGGCAGGTATCTCTTTGTGAATGTTTGCGAATACACTTACCACATCTCCAATGCGCTTTACCTTGCGGAAGTTGGATGTATGCACCACCAACGCTTCGCCTTTGGGGCAAATGGCTTTCTTGAAGTGATCTTTTTTCTGCTTCTTAAATTTATCGAGATCAATAAAATTCGGGATGACGTCAATCTCGTTTGTGATGGTAAAGTATTCATACGTCTGTCTGCGCAAATCTTCGGACACAGCTGTGACACCATCTGACTGATTGATGCTGAAGGTCACCACCGGCTCATACGAGGCGTCTTTTCCAACCAGTGTAATGTCCGTACCGTGAAGGGTAGTCACCACGGGGATAATGATTCCCTGCGATCTCAAAATCTGCTTCGCCATGTAGGCGGCCGAAGCGTGTGGTATAGCGTAATGCACATGAAGCAGATCGAGCTTTTCATTTTTCACCACGCTCACCATTTTGCTGGCGAGGGCCAATTCATACGGAGGATATTCAAATAATGGATACGACCGGAAATCAACTTCATGGTAGAAAAGGTTTTCGTTAAGAAAATCCAACCGGCTTGGTTGCGAGTAGGTGATGAAGTGCACCTTGTGACCTTCTTTGGCCAGGGCCTTGCCCAGTTCTGTAGCGACCACGCCACTGCCACCAAAAGTGGGATAACAAACAATGCCTATTTTAATCTGCTGCACGCGGTTTGGGTTTGAGTGTTTAAACCAGTTTTACGACCTGAAAGTTTCGCTTTTCTATGCCTGAAGTCGGTTAATCCGGCTTTTTATTGGCACAATAGTTAAAAATTGCCTGATACACCACGTCTTGCACCCGCGGCCGGATGCTGGCGTTGATCAGCTTGTTGTTATTCATATCGGGATGTACCCGGTTTGACAAGAAAACATAGACGAGATCAAACTCCGGGTCTACCCATATGCACGTGCCGGTGAAGCCCGTGTGGCCAAATGTCTTTGGCGAGGCATAAAGTGATGTGGGTCCCGACCAATCACTTTGAGTTGGCTTATCCCAGCCCAGGCCCCTGCGACTGTTTTCAAATTGCTTTTGCGTGAACAGCTCCAGCGTCTCTGGTTTGTAATATCGAAGTCCGCCATAGTGACCCTTTTGCAACCAGAGTTGTCCAAGTTTTGCCAAATCATTGGCGGTGCTGAACAAGCCTGCGTGGCCTGCTATACCTCCGTGCATGGCAGCGCCCTGATCGTGCACATAACCGGTGAGCAATGTCTTTCTGAAAAGTGTGTCTTGCTCGGTGGGAGCAATGTGCTCAGCCGGAAAACGCGTAAGCGGGAGATAGCCCGTGGTGTACGCACCGAGTGGCCCGTATAAATTTTGCTCCAGGAAATCTTCCATCGGCTGGTTAAGCATTTTTTCAGCGAGGTGCTGAAGAATATAAAAGCCCATATCGCTGTAGCGATAATCATACGGAGTGCGAGCCGGCTTTTCGCGCACTTTGGCGTTGATAATCCATTGCCACAAGCTGTCTTTCATCGATCGTGCTGCAAACAAATTCCCGGACACGGGAAGCGGATACTGTTGACTTTCGGAAGAAGCATAATATTCAGGCAGGTGCAAGGACTCCTTTATGTCCATGGTTTGCGCCCAAAAGGGAAGGAACGGCCAAAGGCCCGCCTGATGAGTGAGAATATCCTTGATGGTAAAATCTTTCTTGTTGGATTCCCGCAGTTCAGGAAGGTAGACCGAGGCTTTTTTATTGATGTCGATCAGGCCTTTCTCCTGCATGAACATCACGGTCTGTAGCGTGGCGGTGACTTTGGTAACAGAAGCCAGATCGTAAATGGTCTCGTCCGTTACCGTCTGCGTATTTTCATAGGTGAGTGAACCGGCTGATTGCTCATAAATGACTTTGCCATGTCGCGCCACAAGCACGTGACAACCCGGAGTGGCACCCGAAGCAATGGCTTCCTCTAAAATAGGTTTTATCTTTTCCAGCGTTCGGCTGTCAACTCCTGCTTGTTCTGGCAGTGTGTATGAAAAGCGATCTAGTGACCGGATCGCTGCTGCTTCAGTAAATGTATTCTCCACCGGCAACACTCCTCGGGCTGGCAAGGCGCCAAAAATAACCTGAGGTAACAACCGATTCATTTCGTCACCATCGGTATAGGCAGCAATCAATGCCCCGGCTCCTTTATATCTGTCAAGTGAAAATGGACTTCCAAAATGACATACAATGGCTTTGTGCTTCGATGCGAAGGCTGGCAACCACGATGATAACTGTGCCTCCAGATCGTATGCATACTGGCCGATGTTAATAATCACCACCGTGTGATTCATTGCAAGCTGCGAAGTATCGGTGGGGGAGAGAATAGAGAATTTTTTAACCGGCACATATTTTTCCAACATATGCGTGAATTCATTGTCAGCCCGCTGGCCGATAGAAATGCAGGCAAATGTTTTATCCTCGATTAATTCAATCGGGAGCGTTTCATCTTTATTGCTCACCAGCGTCACGATGTTTTCAGATAGTTGGCGTGCGAGTAAGTTGTTTTCTGGCGAATAAAGCCTTCGATGCAAATTGTCGGTGGAAATGGGTTTCCAATCATACAGGCCAACATTGTACTTGGCTGCCAAAATTTTTCTTACGGTTTCATCCAGCTGCGATAGCAGGGCTTTGTTCTTTTTGTTTTTCACTTCTTTAGCAATCCGCTTCACAGCCTGCGATACTGATAACGGGCCGAGCAGCACATCATTACCGAGGGTAAACGCCAGCAGTTCGGCTTCACCAGGTTTGTCTTTCAACACGGCTTTTTGAAAGTCGCGCACATCGGTGAAGACAAGACCTTTAAAATTCAACTTGCGCTTAAGTACATCCGTAATAAAAATGCGCGACAACGCCACCGGCAAAATTCCATTTTCTCCTCTAACGGAGAATCGCAAGTCGCGTGTAAGAATTCCGTCCACTCCCTCATCAATCAATGATCGAAGCGTAAGAAACTCAGTTGAATCGATGTCGGCCAGGTTAATCACACGAGACGTGTCGGCTATGGTGGGTAGTTCTTCGTGGAGTGTCAGGTGCTTGGCAACGGATAGAATTTTTTCGTCTCTCATCGCTTTCGCGAAAGCGCTCGCCCGCTGTGCAATCTTAGGAGGCGAATCCCCAAAAAAGCGAAGGTATTCTTCCCGCAGCAATCGGTCATCAACGTTGGGCGCGAGGTTAATGTTAACACCCAAAGTGTTCATCTGGTGAGCGATGGCCGAGGCCCAGCTTGCATACAAACTGTCGGTGGGAAGAGCCCCAGCGGCCATTGGCTTTTGAAAACCTGGTACGCTGTCAAGCGTTTGGGCCAGGCCCCATTCTGCCGAAGCACCTATCAGCAAGGGTATTTTAGAGGCTTTTTGAAATTTATTTATCAATTGGGCGTGACGAACCGGCCCTCCGCCTGTTACTATGATGCCGCCAACCTGCTGGTTTTTGACCTGACTGAGAACAAGGTCCGTTTTAGTTTGATTGTCGGAAGAAGAAACGGGTATGAAAAAAAGTTGACCGATCTTTTCGTTTACTGACAGCGTGCTAAATACACTGTCTACCCAATGCTGACGCGCGTCTTGCGCCTGGGAAGCGAAAACCGAGAGGAGGAGTAAAATTGAACAAAAGGACTTTTTTAGCATGGATACCTTTAACTTTGTAAACCGGCAGTAAAGGTAGGCACCCTTGCGTATTAAAATGCGAAAGGATGAAAACTGAGTAATTTGATTGTTGTTTTTTGAACC
>JAIENH010000279.1 GCA_019751475.1 Cyclobacteriaceae bacterium | reverse complement strand
TAGCATCAGGTTTTTTTGTAGCCCATGGACTTAGCGTACTCACTTAGTTTCTCCTTCAGCAACTGCCGCGCACGATGCAACCGGCTTCTAACGGTGCCAATTGGAATGTCTAATATTTTGGCCATCTCTTCATACTTAAAACCTTCGAGGTCACATAAAATAATCACCGTCCTGAAATCTACATCCAATGCATTCAAAGCATTGGAAATTTCATCTCCCATCATGTCTTTGAGCGCATCCACCCGCAGGTCGGGTGTTATTTGCCTGTCTACATCTTCTGAATTGTAATATGTCTCTACCTCCTGATAATCGACTTTGTTGGGTTCCTTGATTTTCTTTCGATAATCATTGATAAAGCTGTTTTTTAAAATGCGAAACAGCCAGGCCTTCGCGTTAGTTCCTCTTTGGAATGATTCTATAAAGCGGTAAGCCTTAAAATAGGTGTCTTGCACTAGGTCTTTGGCATCATCGCGGTCAAGCGTAAGCCGATAGCCAAAATTGTACATTGAGTTAATGTGGGGCATAAACTCGTGATCAAATATCTCACGCTTTTCCTTCTCAGAATAATGCTGACGAACGGCCTCTTCCATGGTCTCAAAAATAGGTAAAAGGCGACAGGAAGGAAGAAATAAAGTTAAATGAGTTTGTAGTTTTTGTACTCGCCTACTCTGCGACCGACCAGCATGCTGAGAAAGCGCTTTAGTCTTTCGCGCACTGACAATCGGTTTTTTGAGAGATCATGATCAAATTTCCAATTCAACCGCTTGATCCTGTCTTCCATAACACGGGGATGCACACCCTCAAATTTTTCAAGAGAGTCAATCTGACCATAATCAAACTCATCCGCTTTTTCGACATGCGCTTCCAGCCATTCGTCTGTATTATACAGTTTACCGAACTCAATCTGCTTGTGCTTCATTGCCCGTGGATTGCGCACCCAGCCATAATGATAGATGTAGGCGTCAATATGTTTGACTAAAAGTTTCTCATTGGGCTTTTTGCGAAAGCCCTGAGCATCCTTGTATGAAAAAAAGCTCTTGTTATTCCTGATAATCCTAATCTCCCTCCGATACCAACTCCAGGAACTTCCTATGTAATCATAAGAACCATAAAAATGGAGGTAGTTAAAAAGCAGGCCATCAATACGAGTGTCATGCAGGTGCTTTCTCATCGCATCCAGTACCGTAGCATGATATTTTTCGGGGAGAACCTCATCCGCTTGGATATAAAAACACCAATCGGCATCAGAAGGAATAGCTTGAAATGCTTTGTCTGTTTCAACTGCAAGTGTCTTGCCGCCCTCACGCAACGAATCATCCCAAACCGTATCCAAAATTCTTATTTTGTTTGTTGCAATGGAAGTAATTAAGTCGCGCGTTTGATCATCGGATTTACCCATTGCCACAATGACTTCATCGCAAACAGGCAGGATAGATGAGATGGCTTCTACAATCGGGTAGTCCAGCTTGACTGCATTTCGAATGATAGTGAAGCCACAGACTTTCATATGAAAATATTACTCGTTAGGAGCACGATACGCTACCAACGAGGTGCCTTCAATATGTTGTAAGTTTTTAGTTTTTAAAATCTTGTTCAACGCTTTAAAAACATCTTTTGTGTCTTGAGGCCCGCGGTAATCATGCCATAGAATCAAACCATTTGGCGCTATCATTTCAAAAGCCTTTTCGCTATCATTTAGTATATACGAGTACGCATGAGATCCATCCACAAAAACGAGGTCAACTTTGTCTTTAAGATGCTTTTCATCGTAGTGCTTACTGTCACCAAACAACTGTGTTATCTTTCTTGATTCTGGAGTGTTCGTGTAAAGAAAATCCGTGAAAGCAGACTCATGTAAGGCATCTTCCGTGGACTTATCACTGTCATGTGCATTTTTGCTGTACTCTTTTAATTGATCAGGCGCCAGCGTAAGTGTTATCACTTGTGCATCGGGCGGAGAATTTTTTGCAAATAGATAGGCGGTCTTACCTGTACAAGTACCAAATTCAAAGATTCTCTTGGATTTTTTCGCTAACACGGAAAGTATCCACGCTTCGGTGTCAGATGTTCCGCCCGTTACATTTAAATTACCTCTTCCAATAAAGTAGATTTCCGTATCAAATGTTGGTCCAAATTTGTTGGTATGAAAAATCTGATCCAGTTGATCCAGTTTCACACGTCTGATGGGCCACATTGAAAACAGTCCCTTTTGCTTAAACCGATGACGATACCGAATATACTTCAACAAGAGAAACAAATTGCTAGCCGCTAAGAGAGAAATAAAAATTATGGGGGTCATCAAATTACCTTAAAATAAATCAATGTAGAAGTCTATTATATAGAGAGCAATAATTAGCCGCTGCTTCTTCCCATGTAAATGATTTGGCATAATTAATTCTCTGAGAAATAAATTCAGGGTCTTGGGCTGTCGTCTCCATGGCTTCGAGGAAGACCTTTTTCATGTAAAGCGGGTCAAACCCCTCCCAGTAGTGAGCAATTGATTTTCCAATTTCTGGTATGCTTCCATTGCGAGTCGTAAACACGGGTTTTCCGAAGTAAAAGGCCTCAATAATAGGAATTCCAAAGCCCTCGGACAAAGAAGGAAAAACAAATGCTTTACAATTTTGATAGTACCATCTTTTCTCGGAATCGTTTATTTCACCTGGCAAAAAGACCTTGTTCCCAAGACCCAAATCATTTATTCTCTCTTGAATAAAATAACCATAATGTTTTGATGTATTTCCGGCAATGATTAGTGAATAGTCATCCAAAAGCTTAATGAAAGGTAAGAGCGAATGAAAGTTCTTCCTTTCAAAAAAAGTCCCAATCGAAAATAGAAATTTTCCCGGTGGAGCATCAACAGGTGTTGTGATAGAAGAAAAAGAAAAATCAACTCCATGGTAAATTCTGTCAATCGGAACATTTTCCACCGATAAATATTGCCTCACCAAATTACCCGTATAGTCGGACACAACTGTGATTTGGTCTGCACGATCAATCAACCGTTGGACATACTTGAGCAGGGCTTTAGCTTCATTCCAAGGAAGTTCGTCTACAAAATGAAGGCCATGAATGGTTAACAGAACTTTTGTTGAATTTCTTATTCTTGTAAACTTTGTGCTTTCACTTGTGATATGCCAAAGGTCAAATTTTTTGAATAAATATGGCATCAGAAATTGCGGAGAGTGTCTTCGTATCCATGTGGCATTCTGTTGAGTTACGTTTAGTCTGGATATATTAGTCAATGCACTTGGCGTGGCAAATGCAGATAACTCGAAGTTATCATGCTGCAGTTTGGAAAGTGCTCTTAGAAGATGGAAACAATACTGACCAATACCGGTATTGATATACCTTAATGAAGAAGATTCAATCAGTATTTGAGCACGCCCTTGATTCATTCCTGTATATGATATCCAAATGCATACTTAGTGTACAGCCAGCTTAAGGTTATGTTTTGTTGAATAAAATTCTTCAACACGATTCTTCACACGATCTACACTTATCTCATTGACGCACTTACACTCCTTGCTTCGTTTGCAACCGCTACAGTTTTTATTTATAACAAGGTACTCCGCCTTTTTTCCAATTGGCATCCACCTACCCGGGTGGATTGGTTTCATAGGCGAATAAAGCCCTAAAGAATATGTTCCTAAGGCAGAGGCTAAATGAAGGGCACCCGTACTACATGCCACCAAACCATTAACCTGACTTACAAATGACATTAGTTCATCTAAATTCAGCTTGCCCGTCATGTCGGTTACATGCGGAAGATCGAAAAGTTCAGGCTTTTCAGTCCGTATGGCTTCTCCTTCCTCCTTCAATCCAGTAATGAAAACTTTATAACGATCAGTTGGTAATGATTTTGCTAGTTGATAGTAGTTCTCCAAATGCCATTCGCGGGCACTGCCTTTTGATTTTGGGTGAAGTATAATGTTAAAATGGGAAGTGGAAATATGTCCATTGTGACCTTGCATCGGAGGTACCAAACCATAAAAGTCCGCAACTTCTTTAAGATCAAAATCCCAATACATCTTGAAGGGAGCTAATAACTTAAAATTCAATTGACTTTCATGCAAGCGCGAGCGCACGCGACTGAAATCAACACGGTAATTGCAATAGACCCAGTTGAACCAGCGGTGGGCTGTAGCTACTCTTCGCTTGATTCCGATTCCCTTAGAAAGCTTAGCCAAGGCCCTGTCAGGATAAATGAAAAGAATCGTATCCGCATGCACGGCTCTCAACAACGCGGGCCTTTTCAATATCTCTTCTCGATCCAAAAACTTATCTACGTGAATGCACTTATCAATAACTGAATGTGTGTACTTCTTACCAATAAAGTAAATTCTAACCTCCGGCATGGTAGCCTTTAAATATCCAAGTAATGGAAGTGTGAGTATAACATCTCCCATATTATCTGTGCGACTGATAATAATTCGCTTGCCCAGAGAAGCCCGTTTGTTTGCCTCATATAGCTTGGCATATTTATAAAAAACGTGATTCGCTTCCGCCTTCGCTACCATTAACCCTTCATAACCATCCAGGAAGCCTTTTTTGATAAGGTAGCTTTTTACAAAAGCAAATGTGGTGTGACTTAAAATCTTTAATAATGAGCTTGATTTCCTCCCTACGTTTTCAAAAGCAAAAATCTCTGAGTACCGCTGCACTTTTTCCAGTGTCTCGCGTGAGTCCTTATAGGCTCGATGTAGAATATCACCCTCAAGGTGGATGATGCGGGTTCCCTTTTTAAGAACTACCCGGTCATGCGGGTTTTCACCTCCCCAAAATCCCACATGCTTATTCCACAATCGGATCTTTCGGTCAGGATACCAGGATCCGTGCTTGATCCACTTTGTACCATAACTTGACAACCGGTTCATCCTATATGCATCGGCAGGCCATGTGCGCTTCACTTCTTGGATTGACTGCGCCAGTTCGGGAGAAAGGTATTCATCTGCGTCTAATGAAAGTATGTACTGATGCGTAGCCTGGGTGACTGCAAAGTTCTTCTGATCTATGTGGCTGGAGAAAGGATGCTCTACAAATTTCACCCCCTTTGAAAGACTTATCTCCTTCGTCCGGTCTTTGGAGTAAGAGTCTACAACAATTATCTCATCGGCAATATTGCCAATAGAATCAATGCATCGGGCAATGTTTTTCTCTTCATTGTAGGTAATAATTACTGCACTGATTTTGACCATCGGGCAAAATTAATAGATAAAGATTGATTTTTTAATGACAATCGGCAAGTATTGGGCCATTTACCTTAAAAAGTAATAGGAGAAAGAACAGAAAAAAGAAGGGCCGATGCAAAGCTCGACCCTTCCATCATTGTGGAGATTCTAAAAAGACATCAGCGACTTGCTACGAGTCCCATCGATTTGACAAGCCTAATAAATTCTGCCCGATGACCTTCTTTATCAACTCCGCGTGCACCTTGGGCCAATTGCAAAACATCATCGAATGTGAAACCCTTTACAAATTCTGAATCTCGCAATAGCATACCGAAAGCCGCTACCGAAGCTGACCAACGAAAGTCTTCCGAACTATCCGTTAACAAAGTGTTTCGATCCATGAGAGGGTGCACGATTAGTTTGCTTTCATTACCACTAGGCTCCTTATACCGAAGCTTTATCGTCATCAGTTCTTTAGAGCTTGCCCCTTCTTTGGTAACACTCGTTTGCTGATACTTCAATTCATCAATTTTATAAAACTCACTGGTCACACCCTGAGGAATAATTTCATACAAGGCCGTCACCGTATGACCGGACCCCAGTTCTCCCGCATCTTTTTTATCGTTGTTGAAATCTTCATTCTTAAGCGCCCGGTTTTCATATCCGATAAGTCGGTAGGCTTGCACCCGCGCTGGATTAAACTCCACCTGAAGTTTTACATCCTTGGCAATCGTAAACATGGTACCGCCAAATTCATTGACCAATACTTTTTGCGCCTCAAGAATGTTATCGATGTAGGCATAGTTTCCATTTCCCTTATCTGCTAGGATTTCCATTTTAGAATCTTTGTAGTTGCCCATTCCAAAACCCAGCACGGTAAGAAATATTCCGTCTTCTCGCTTCTTCTCAATCAATCGCTCCATGCCACCGTTGCTTGATTCCCCAACATTGAAGTCACCATCGGTCGCTAAGATTACCCGGTTGTTTCCGTTCGGTCTTAAATTCTCTTTGGCCACTGCATACGCTAAGTGAATACCTGCACCTCCGGCCGTTGAGCCGCCTGCCTCGAGATTATCCAGCGCATCCGTGATAGTTCTCTTCTCCGCACCTGACGTAGATGGCAACACCAAACCCGCAGCACCTGCGTAAACCACAATGGCTACGCGATCCTGTGCCCGAAGTTGATCAACCAAAAGTTTGAAAGACGCCTTTAGCAGCGGCAACTTGTTGGGATCACTCATCGATCCTGACACATCAATCAAAAAGACTAGGTTGGAAGCTGGTAGATTATTCGTTGGTATTTTCTTTCCCTGAAGTCCGATATGGACTAATTTGTGTTTCTCGTTCCAAGGAGCTGTTGATATTTCAGTGTAAACAGAAAAGGGAGTTTCATTTTCGGGGTTCTTGTAGTTGTAATCAAAGTAATTGATCATTTCTTCTACTCGCACTGCATCTACCGGAGGGCGCTGACCGCTTTGGATGTAGCGCCTCACATTACTGTACGAAGCGGCATCTACATCAATAGAAAAAGTGGAAAGAGGATTTTGCGGGGCTCCATGAAAAATATTTTCCTGGATGCCATCATATTCTTCGGTGTTCCATTGGGGTTGCGCCTCATAGTCTTTCATGATCGGTACGGCCGATGATTTTATCTTACGAGCACGTCTTGATCCATCGGACTCGCGCTCCTCTGCGTAGCCTGTCACGACTACTTCACTTAAGGATCTGATGTCTGAAAATAGACTCACATCGATTGCAGAAGAATTCCCAATCTGTACCTCTTTTGTTTGCAGGCCGATAAAAGAAAAGATCAGTGTTCTTCCGTTGCTCGGAACTGAGATTGAATACCGACCACTTTCATTTGTGACCGTGCCAACAGTCGTACCTTTCACGAGTACATTTACGCCCGCCAGTGGGCTTCCATCTTCTCCAGAAGTTACGCGGCCGGAGATCATCCGCGATTGTCCAGTGAGTTGTCCAGCGAATGTCATCATCAGCCAAATCAATGTCCATTTTGTTTTCATAACAGTAGGGTTTTGTTTACAGACAAGATGCCGGCTGGTGCGCTTTTCCATAAGAGCTTTAAAAAAATTATCTTGAGCAATGTTTTTGAGGAGAAAAGCCACTTCCCAAACCGATGATGAGCTGATGCAACTGTACCGGTCATCACAGGATTTGGAATGGCTAAGCAGTCTCTACCTTCGCTACACATCACTGGTGTATGGGGTTTGCCTGAAGTACCTCAAAGACCGAGATGAGGCTAAGGACGCAGTCATGCAGGTGTATGAGCGACTCATTGAAGGTCTTTTACAGCATGAGGTGACGAATTTCAGAAGCTGGCTGTATGTTACCGCTCGAAATCATTGTCTGATGACGCTGCGATCACGTAAAAACAAGACGACTGAAGAAATATCACCCATTTTTATGGAAACACAGCCAGTGGTGCATCCGGATGATGACCGGGAACAGGATCTTACACAAATGGAGAAGTGTTTGGAGACATTGGTGGCAGAGCAACGCACGTGTGTCACACTATTCTACCTGGAAGAAAAGTGCTACAAAGAGGTGGCAGTCCTTACGGGATTTGATATGAACCAGGTGAAAAGTTATATTCAAAATGGAAAGCGAAACCTAAAACTTTGCATGGAAGCGAATGGACAAGCAGAATAATGATATTGAACGCTACCGCGAAGGTTCACTGAGTAAGGAGGAGCAGCACGCCTTGGAGAAAAAGGCGTTGACTTACCCTTTCCTGGCCGATGCTTTGGAAGGAGCTGAATCGATTTCCGCTACCGACTTTTCGGATGATATTCGTGAGCTTTCTAAAAAAATAGACGCTGGCAAGTCACGTGTATGGTTTACGCCTTTGCGAATCGCAGCCGGTGTAATAGTCATGTTGGGTGCTGGTTATCTAACATACCATTTCAACACGCCCGCGCCCAACTCCCTTGCTTTGGAAAAGGGAGGGGAACAAAAAAAGTCTGCCGATTCAATAACATCAGTGGCAGCCGCTGATTCAGCTTCCTCTCTTATTACGATGGCGAAACCTGTTGATGCTAAAGAACCAAAGCTACCTCAACCATTAGCGCTGAATAAGGAATCTGCTAGTGAAAAGGCTAAAGCCGAACCAGAAAATCTATCTACAGGGGCAGTTGCCACTGAACAGCAACCGTCTATTGCCCAACGCGCAGAAGAGTCTCCGGAAAAAGTGACGGAGGAAATAAGTGCATATAAACTAGAAGAACGGGAGGCTGTTCAATTATCAGCCACACCGATTGAATCGAAAAGAGCACAGGCAGCCACTCAGGATGCCCCCGATCGATTGAAGATGAGAAAACAGGCATTCCAAATCAACCAAAGCATTTCGGGCACGGTGGTTTCTGCTGACGATGGCCAAGCGTTGCCCGGCATTAATATAGTCGTGAAAGGTTCAACCGAAGGCACCGTAACAGATGCGCAAGGCAACTACCAACTCAACACGCAATCACCCGACCCTGAGTTGGTATTTTCATTTATTGGAATGGAAACCCAAGAAGTAAAAGCAAAAGATCGCAATCGGGTTGATGTGCAAATGAATTCTGACGTGAAGCAGCTAAGCGAAGTTGTTGTGGTGGGCTATGGTGCAAGTAGAGACGATAGCAACCGAGATGAAGATTACCCTTCCGTTGAACTGGCAACACCCGAAGGCGGGCGTAGTGCCTTTCAAAAATACCTTGAGAAGAATATCCAATACCCGGCTCAAGCGCTCACCAATAAAACAGAAGGACGTGTGACTGTTCAATTCGCAGTCATGCCGGATGGAGAACTTACTGAGTTCAAAATCCTGAAAGGTATTGGCGATGGATGTGACGAAGAACTTATCCGCCTCATCCAGCAAGGGCCACGGTGGTCGCCTACCAGGCGTAACCAAGTGCCTCAGAAAGACACAGTCAAAGTGCGACTGCGTTTTTCTCTACCAAAATAAATCACACCACTTTCTTGCGGATCAACTTTGCATATGTGCGGCTAACGGGGAAGCTTTTGCCGCTTTGCATCTTCACCACCATGCCTCCGTTAAAATGACGCTCAATTTCTTTCAGGTAATTCAAATTAATAATCGTAGAGCGGTGCACCCTGATAAATGTGTCGGGATCCATTATCTCTTCCAGCTTCCCAATACCCGATGAGCTGACAAACTGATCGTTCTTGGTAGTGATCACTGTGTAGTCACCAGACGCTTCGAGGTACACAATCTCCTCCACGGGCAGGTTGAAAAGTTTCTCTGACTTCTGAACAAATATATGCGACTCAAAATTGCGCCCTTCCGCTTTAATGCTGCGAAGCAACTCCTCCACTCCACCTTGCTCTGTGGTCTTGCGTTTCAGTGCCCGATTCACAGCTTGCCGAAACCGCTCTTCGTCAAGAGGTTTTAGTAGGTAATCAACCGCATTTTTTTCAAATGCCTTAATCGCATACTGATCGTAGGCGGTGGTAAAAATAACGTACGGCTCATGGTCAATTTCTTCCAGCACATCAAATCCATTCATGCCGGGCATCTGCACATCGAGAAAAATCAAATCTGGTTTCAGCTTGTTGATCTTTTCAACGGCCTCATTTCCTTTGGCACACTCTCCGATGATTTCAATTTGATCATAACCATCCAGGTACTCGCGCAATAAATCGCGGGCCAATTTTTCATCATCGATAATCAAACAGGTTGTATTCATGTGTATTTGTTTTTGTTTAAGGTCACATGGAATGGCCATCGTAGATACAGACACCACGATGACAATAACTTATTTACATGGCCATTTCATAGTTTAATAATTTGCATTTGTGTTTTTCAGTAGAGCTGACTGTTCCTCTTCTTCACTTCGCAAGGCGACTGTTCCAAGCAATTGATTTCCAACTTTGCTTTGCTTCGCCATTTCTTTTCTCTCCGCAGCCGAAAGAATGGGTATGGTGAAGCTTACTGAATATCCATATTCCGTAGCGCGCACCGTGATCCCGGCCGAAGGGCCATAATAACTCTTAAGTCGCAGATCGGTATTAGCCATGCCAATGCCGCTTGAACTGCCGTCCATTACCTTCTTTGCATTCGTGCCCAGCCCATCGTCTTTCACTTCAAAGAAAACGGAGTTATCAAGTTGCTTCACAATTAGTTGAATGGTGCCGCCTTCTTCTTTGGGCGCTATGCCATACTTCACGGAGTTCTCCACCATCGGCTGAAGAATCATGGGCGGAATACTCAACGCCAGGCATGAAGGATCAATATGTTTTTGAAACTTAAGACGATCACCAAACCGCACTTGCTGAATACGTATGTAATTCTGAATAAATTCAATCTCGTTTATCAGTTTCACCATTTTACCGGTATGAGAATCAAGCGCGTAGCGAAAGATATCAGACAACTGCGTAATGACTTTTCTCGCCTGATCCTTGCTGGAGTGGATTAGTGTCGAAATTGAGTTTAGCGTATTAAACAAAAAGTGAGGATTGATTTGCGATTTCAACAAGGAAATCTGCATCTCCTTGTTCTTGAGGGCGAGTTCGCTCTTTTCTTTTTCTTCCTTCTGCAAACCCTGAAAGTAGCTGATCACATAGTAGATACCCACCGTAATAATATACTGGTCGTAAAACCGGAGTGCATCCCAACTCAGCAATTCCACCATAAATTCTTTCCAGTTGTCGAAGTACACCAGCCCATCAATGTAATCGGTGAAGTAGTACGAGAGCGTGCCCATGACTATAAAAAACGAAGCAATGCCAACGGCATGGCCCACGATCTGTACCACGGGCTTAAACCGGAAGAGCCAATTCGTCCACAGGAAAATCAAAACGATCAAGACACATAAAGCCTCCCACAAATAGAGTCCGTTCCAAAGCACATACGAGAACGGGCGCTTCAACTTCCACTCAAAAAAAGTACTCACAGCAAAGTTGATCGCATACCAAATACAGATCATCACGTAGGCACGTTTCCAGATTTTTGGTATGTCGTCAAGCCACTTCATCAGTGTAGATGGGTTAAAACAGAAAGATGTAAACTCCAGTATAAAATTAGAGATTCGAATGAAATGGAGGTCGGACTGCCAAATACAGAGTTAAGCGGTCGTTTTAGTCGTTAAACCGTTTCAAGCAAGATCACCTCAAACTGTTACCTTTAAGCAGGCTTAAATCGACTTGCATGCGTTTTGTTGTGGCTTTAATGTTCGTGGTGGCTCTTTTCAATAGTGGTTACGGACAAAACATCACTTTGTCCTCCAAGGCTGTGGATAAAGAGACTAAAGAGCCGTTGCCGTTTGCTTCGGTTGGAATTAAAGGCAAGCCTATTGGCACCATAACCAACCTACAGGGGGATTTTGATTTTCATTTTCCCGAGAATTATCGCAACGAGATTTTGGTGATCACCATGTTGGGTTATCAAAATTTTGAGGCCCCCGTTTGGTCTGTGCTCGATGCCCGTCAAGCTGAGATTTTGTTGGAGAAATCTACTACCGTTCTCAGCACGCTGGTAGTATCTGATTCGCTGACGGGTGGCGATGTGCTGCGCATTGCGCTTTCGCGGATTGACCAAAACTATCCTTCACAGCCATTTCTGCTCGATGGCTTTTATCGTGACTTGAAAAAAATCGGTGACACCTACGTTTCCTTGCTAGAAGCCGCCATCAAAATTTATGATGAAGACTACCGCGCTCCGCGAAACAAGTTCAAGCTACGAGAACGTGTAGCACTTCGTGAAGTAAGACGGAGCCTCGGGTACGAAAACAAATTCACATCCTATTTCGATGAAGACAACCTGTTGGAGGACTTACTGCTTCACAACAACATTCGCTATCGGCAGTTTCCTGAAGAAGAAGTATTCTACTCGGTGCTTAAGCGTGAGAAAGATTCACATTATGACAACCAGGAAGTGTTTGTGGTCACACATCACCAGGATTACGATTTGACCGTGTATGTAAGCAAAAAGAACTTCGGTATTCTGCGGGTCGAATATGAGAACAACGAAATACACTCCATGAACCACAAACGCGGGCTTAACAGCAAGTTTGTCGGGCTAAAGAAGGTAATAGACTACAAGACTTACAATGAAAAAATATACCTCAATTACATAAGCCTTACATCTAAGATAAACTGGTATGATGACAAGACGGATAAGCTGAAATTTGAAACACAACTGGAACAGCAGCTTCTCATCAACCAGGTGTATCCCGAACCAGAGGAACGGGTAGGCGTGACAGAAAAAATGCGGAGCTATGGCTTGCAGTACCAAGACCTTCGCTACAACAAAACCTTCTGGGAAAGCTACAACATGATCAAGGAAAGTCCGCTCGACAAAAAAATCATTGCTGATCTGGAACGATCAGGCGAGCTTGAACGACAATTTGAAAAGAATTAAAGCTTTTCTGCTTCTCGCAGAAGTTCACTCTTATCAATTGGCACCACACCTACGTGTTGGCAAACCAATCCTCCACCTAAATTGGAAAGAGCTGCAATTTCTTTAGGAGATAATCGGAGCGCGGTTGTCAGTGCAGCTATGCTCACCACCGTGTCACCCGCACCGGATACATCAGCAATCTCACGTGCATGGGCCGGCAACAGAATCTTTTGATTTTTGTAATCAATCAACACTCCGTGCTCCGACAGTGTGAGCATCACACCTTCTACGCGGAGTCTGTCCTTCAATGCAAGTATGCCTGACTCCAGTGAGGCTGGCTCTTTGGCATCTATGTCAATTTTTAATCCCTCGCGTATCTCCTTTAAATTGGGCTTAAAGAGAGTGACTTGATTATAGTGCAGGAAGTTTCGCTTCTTGGGGTCTACTACGGTAGGTATGCCATGCTTGGCTGCTAATGCCACCGTGTGCTTGATGATTTCCGGTGTGATCACTCCCTTATCGTAATCTTCAAAAATGATTACTTGGCAAGTGGGAGTTAGTTTTTCGATTTTTCCGAGCAGATCTTTTTCTTCTTGAGTCGTAGCTACCTCATCCGATTCGTCATCAATTCGGACTACATGCTGATGGGCCGCAATAACCCGCGTCTTCACGGTGGTGGGCCGAGAAGCACTTATCACAATCCCTTCACGACTCATACCTTTTTCATCCATCATGTGAAGGAGCTTCTTGCCATGATCATCCTGACCAACTAAAGCGCAGAGCACAGGTTTGGCACCAAGCGAAGCCACGTTCAGCGCCACATTGGCCGCACCGCCAAGTCGAAAGTCACGGTTCTTCACCGCAACTACCGGCACGGGCGCCTCGGGTGAGATGCGCTCTACGGCACCCCAGATATAGGCATCCACCATCACATCACCGATGATGAGTACCGTCAGGTCATCAAATTTTTTGAAGATGTCAGGCCACGACCGCATGACTTGCTTTCTTTAAGCCGGCCAGGGCTTGCTTCATGCGACTCATTGCTTCGCGCAAATCTTTTTCGGATGCAGCGTATGACAGGCGAACGCAGTTTGGTTCTCCGAATGCATCGCCTGTAACCAGTGAAACATGAGCTTTCTCTAATAGGAACATGCACAAGTCTTCACCATTCGTTATTGTTTTGGTACCATCTGAAGTGCCATAGTAATAACTCACATCCGGAAAAAAGTAAAAGGCCCCCGCTGGATAATTCGCTTTGATACCCGGGATGTCTTTCAACAACTGGTAAACGATATCGCGTCTCTTCTTATATTCTTCCACCATTTTTTTAGTAGGTGTAATATCACCCGTGATAGCCGCCAGTGCCCCCCGTTGGGATATCGAACAATTGGCTGACGTAAGTTGGCCTTGCATTTTGTTGGCAGCATCCGCAATCCACTTGGGTGCGGCAATATAGCCCACGCGCCATCCTGTCATAGCAAAACCTTTCGCAAAACCATTCACCGTAATGGTACGATCAAACATCCCCGGAAGGGAAGCGATGCTGGTTTGGTCACCGGTAAAATTAATGTGCTCGTAAATTTCATCGGCAATCACGAGCAGGTCTTCATGCTTTAAAACGACTGCGGCTATTGCTTCAAGTTCTTTTTTCAAAAACACCGAACCGGTAGGATTGCAAGGTGAGGAGAAAATAATAGCTCGTGTGCGCGGGGTAATGGCCTTCTCGAATTGAGCGGCTGTTACTTTGAAGTCATTCTCAATGCCTCCGTGCACCAACACCGGGGTGGCTTCGGTGAGTCGCACCAGCGCATCATAGCTTACCCAGTAAGGAGAAAAGATAATGACCTCATCACCTGGATTTAGCAAGGCAAGCATGACATTGGCAATGGATTGCTTGGCGCCATTTGAAACCACGATATTCTCCGCCTTGTAGGCAACATTGTTTTCTTTTTGATACTTGGCTGCAAGAGCCTCACGCAAATCTTGGTAGCCTGCCACCGGAGGATAAGCAAAATACTTTCCTTCATCGATTGCCTTTTTAGCGGCATCGCAAATATGCTGGGGCGTTTTGAAATCAGGCTCGCCCAGGCTCAGGTTAATGACGTCAATCCCTTTTGACTTGTACTCACGGGCCTTGGCAGCCATGGCCAGGGTGGCAGACTCCTGAATGGCCTCGATTCGATTGGAAAGTTTATGCATGATCTATTGTTTCTTTTCTGACATGCAAAGAAAAGAAATTTAGTCGGCTGTTCCATCGATTAAGCCATCAGCTTGTTGCCAGGGTAGCACAAGGCCCTCGGATCGTTGGTACCGGTCCTGACCGCCATAGACAAGCGTGGAGGAACCTCTGAAATCCTTATCAATGGATTGAAAAAACTTCAGGCCTTTAAATGAATCTGTGCTGATAGTTCTTCCCGACTTTATCTCAACACAATCCACGTAAGTGCCCCTGTCAATCAGGCAATCGACTTCGTTTCTGTTGCTATCGCGATAATAGTGAAGGGTAGGCCTGGAACCGAGAGCAAATGTTTGCTTCATCAAATCAGAAACAATAAGGTTCTCAAACAGTCCACCTTTTAGATAATGTGACTGAATCATTTCAACTTTTCTGACTCCAAGAAGATACGCTGCCAAACCGGTGTCGTAGAAGTAGAGTTTATGACTTTTGACTAGGCGCTTATTAAAATTCTTAAAATAAGGCGGCAGGCGAAATATGATAAAACTTGCCTCCATAACCGACAGCCAGGAGCGGGCGGTGGTGTGCGAAATGCCACAGTCGGATGCAAGGTCTGACAGATTCAATAATTGCCCCACCCGTGCTGCGCATAGCCGCACAAATGACCGAAAGAGAGAAAGGTCATGCACACTCGTTATGGAACGCACATCTCTTTCTAAGTAGGTCTCTAAATAATTGCCGTAAAAATCTTCCGGATAAAGATGCTGATCATGCACGCGTGGATAAAAGCCTTTGACGATTGCCTCCTCATACTCTTGTGGCAGAAGACTGAACTACCTTCGGCTAAAAGCCGAAGGGTTTAGTATCGGCTAAAGCCGACTGAAGCAATGCACATAGACTCGGAAATCATTCGGGAGAAAATCGCTGAGTCATCTAGTGTTCGCTTCATACAAAATTATTAAACTAAAGTCTTCGCCTAAAGGCGAGGGATTTTCCCCCAGATACAGACATTAACATTCTTAAGCTCATGGATGCTAAGCGGTAACAAGTACAGTATACCTACGCGCCCTGCAAGACTTTGTGTAATGGTCTCCAGCAAAAGAAAATTCTGGGAGCCAGAGAGCACATATTGCGCCTTGTCTTGACGAGAATCGACAATGCCTTGGAGATATGAAAATAGCATCGGCACTCGCTGCGCTTCATCTATAATAACGCGATTACTATACTGCTTGAAGAACCCGCGGGGGTCGCTCGTAGCAAACTCCATTGAATCCGGGTCTTCCAACGAAACATAGATATAGTCAGGAAGCGCATTTAGTAAAAATGTG
>JAIENH010000631.1 GCA_019751475.1 Cyclobacteriaceae bacterium | reverse complement strand
GGGGCATTGCCGTGCGCATTGAAGACGACTACTTGGTGAACGATCAAGGCTGTGAGCTTCTCTCCTCCTATGCTCCGCGCACCACGGAAGATATAGAAGCAATGATGAAGCTGCCCAGTCCACTGGACGATTTTGTACTTCCTGATCTCAACAAGAAAAAATAAGAGATATGAAAAAGCTGCTTGTTATACTCTGCTTTATCTCAGCTTCGGCCGGTGCCCAAAAGATATGGACAGCCCAGCAAGCTAATGACTGGTATGCTAAACAACCTTGGCCCGCTGGTTGTAATTTTATTCCGAGCTCGGCTATCAACGAATTGGAGATGTGGCAAGCAGATACATTTGATCCTGCCACCATTGACCGTGAATTAGGCTGGGCCGAAAATCTTGACTTTAATACAGTGCGCGTCTACTTACACAACTTATTGTGGGAAGCAGATGCCGCAGGTCTTAAAAAGCGAATGAATGATTACCTCGCATTGGCCGATAAGCACAACATTAAAACCATTTTTGTATTGTTTGACGATTGCTGGCTGCCCGATCCTAAAACAGGAAAGCAACCCGCCCCCAAACCCGGAGTGCACAACTCGGGTTGGCTTCAGGCACCAGGCAAGGCTCGACTTGAAGATCCTTCCTCGTGGAAATCATTGGAGGACTACACAAAAGACATCCTGAAGTCCTTTGGCTCAGATACGCGAGTATTGCTATGGGATCTATACAATGAACCTGGCAACAGCGGTCATTTGGAGACCAGTCTACCTTTATTGAGAAAAGTATTTGAATGGGCCTGGAGCATCCGGCCTTCCCAGCCGCTCTCCTGTGCTACCTGGAATGCTGCACCTGAATTCAAAAACTTCAATGAGTTTCAATTGGCTAACTCCGATGTAATCACTTTTCACAATTACAGTGATCCGGCCAACCTGGAAGCTGAGATTGTGCGATTGCAAAAGCTTGGCAGACCCATCATTTGCAGCGAATACATGGCTCGCACGAACAACAGCACGTTTGAGAAAAATATGCCTGTGCTAAAAAAATATAACGTAGGCGCTATCAACTGGGGACTTGTAAGCGGCAAGACCAACACCATCTTTCCGTGGGGCAGCAAGGAAGGCAGCGCTGAGCCCACTGTTTGGTTCCACGACATATTCCGCGCAGACGGCACGCCCTTCCGCGAGGCCGAAGTGACCATCATCAAATCCCTTACGGGAAAAAAATAAACTTCGCATGAAAAAATTTCTACTGCTTCTGTTATTGGCGGCTTGTACAACAAATGAAAAATACGCTGAGTTTAATCAGTCATTAAATACTTATTTCGAAAAGGAATTTTCAGCCGACCAGCCAGGTGGTGCCGTGCTGATCTTGAAAGACACCTCCGTAGTTTTTTCAAAAGGATTTGGGTTAGCCGACTTAGGCACACGCAAAGTGGTAACAACAAAAACACTCTTCAACCTGGGGTCGATATCCAAGACATTCGTCTCCAATGCCATCCTGATATTACAACACGAAGGCAAGTTGTCGGTGGAGGACAGCTTGATCAAATTTTTTCCTGAATTCAAAAACAAAGACATCGCACGCAAGGTAAAGATCAAACACCTACTCACGCACACATCCGGCCTGCCTGACAACCGGCAAGTAAGTAAGGACACGGTTTACTGGCTTACCGCCAAAGACGCAGAAAACTGGCAGCTTATTACCCAAACTGATACACTCGAGTTTGAGCCTGGTTCGCGCTTCAACTATTCAAATCCTGCCTTTAACGGACTCGCCCTTATCATTGAAAAAGTTAGTGGCATGAAGTGGCAGGATTTTATCCGCGAAAAAATTCTGTTGCCTTCCGGCATGAATGCCACCACCATCACCGATGGGCCACATCCCGCCAGCGGTGTATCGCATGCGTATACAAAAATTGCAGGCCAGTGGCGCGAAGATGATTATGGTGAAGAGCCCACTTTTGCTGCATCGGGCAACGGAGGCGTGTGGAGCAATGTGGAGGAACTCGCGCGATACGAATTAGCCTTGCGGAAGGCCACCTTCCTGAACCAAGCCTCCATTGACGAATCTGCCCAGGTAAAAAACTTCCCCAACTGGTCAGGCCCTGACCCGGCCTTTATCGGTTGGACATGGTTTATTGCCAAGACCGATGACGGACTGAAGACCATCGGCCACACGGGCAGCCAAGGTGGCTTTATCGCCAACTACGTGTCCATACCCGAAAAGAAGATTTTGTTTGTGATGCTTTGCAACTCACCACGCAATCTGCGCTCTGTCACCGATTATGTAAAAGGTGAATTGAAGAAGGAAAATTGGCTTGAATAACCTTTAATACCTGCTGGCAAATACATTAATCTTTCTACTTTTAGGAACCACAATTTCCTAACCTTACCGTAACGCATGAGTTTATTCATTAAAAAGCCGCTGGAGCAGTTAATGACCCAGTCGGGCGATTCTGAAAAAGGACTGAAACGTACCCTGGGCCCGATCAACCTGATAGCGCTTGGTATAGGCGCCATTATTGGCGCGGGCTTGTTTGTACGCACGGCAGCCGCAGCCGGAGAGGCAGCCGGGCCGGCCGTAGTGGTCTCCTACATTATTGGTGGTATTGGTTGTGCCTTTGCAGGATTATGTTACGCGGAGTTTGCCGCGATGATACCCATTGCAGGCAGTGCCTATGCATATGCCTACGTTACCATGGGCGAGTTTATGGCCTGGGTGATTGGTTGGGCACTGGTATTGGAATATGCACTTGCCTCCGCTACCGTGTCCATTGCGTGGAGCGAATATCTAAACAGTTTGTTGGGTGGTACGATTCCCTACCAGTGGTGTCATTCCCCCTGGGAAACTTCCATTGATGGGATACAAGGGCTCATGAATGTTCCCGCTGTATTTATTCTGCTCATGCTCACACTCATTTTAATAAAAGGCACGCAAGAGTCGGCTATAGTCAATGCCGTCATTGTATTTGTGAAAGTTTCGATCGTGTTGATATTCATTGTGCTTGGCTGGGGATTTATCAACGAGGCCAACTACACACCTTTCACCATTCCTGCTGATATGCCTGGTCATGAATCCTGGCGAAATCATGGATGGGGTGGCGTGCTCGGTGGAGCAGGTATCGTTTTCTTTGCCTTCATCGGATTTGATGCGGTATCCACCGCAGCGCAGGAAGCTAAAAATCCCAAACGCGATATGCCTATTGGTATATTGGGCTCACTGGTGATCTGTACATTGTTGTTTGTTTTGTTTTCTCATGTGCTCACAGGCATTGCCAACTGGCAAGAGTTTAAGGTTGCCGGCAAAGAGGCATCGGTGGCTTACGCAATCAAAACATACATGCCCGGTTATGAGTGGCTGGCTACATTAATCACGGTGGCTATTCTGGCTGGCTTCTCATCGGTGATACTCGTGATGTTGATGGGCCAATCGCGCGTGTTTTATTCTATGTCAAAAGATGGGCTGGTGCCCAGAGTGTTTTCACAATTGCACAGCACCTTCCGCACACCCTTCAAGGCAAACTGGATATTGTTCATCTTTGTGTCACTCTTTGGCGGTTTTGTGCCAGGCAGTGTAGCGGGTGACTTGACGAGTTTCGGAACACTCTTCGCGTTTGTATTGGTATGTGCCGGAATCTGGGTGATGCGGGTTGCCAACCCAAGTGCTCCCCGGCCTTTCAAAACTCCCCTGGTGCCGCTCGTTCCAATTTTAGGCATCTTGATTTGCTCGGCATTGATTTACGCACTTGACAGCACTACCCAACTCATGGCCTTTGGCTGGTTGATCGTTGGTCTGTTTGTGTATTTCCTTTACGGGAAGAAGAATAGTTTGCTGAGAAAGGAGAAAGGATCTTAGTTCACCGCTTCGCTGGAGATCGTCAGTACGTTGCCGTTTAATTCGGTACGATACTTTCGTAAAGGGCGCCATGCTGCTCCTCCGGTAGGGACGCCCTCAAAACTGAAATTAGAACCGCAGCAGGGATCGGTCAAGTAAAGATTCGAAACGTGTACGTTTACCGTAGCGCACGCTTCGTTAGGGCGGAATGAGCAATTACGCTCAATAGCATAATACGTGCTCTTGTCTTTACGGTACACGATTACACCCCTCACTCCGATGTTGTTGATTTCTTTCACACCACCGTCTATCGCCAGCGACTGATATTCCGGGAAGGAAAGATTAACCGGAAGATCTGGGAAAGGCACAAAAGGAATTGGGTCATCACTCAGATCGCGACCACAGGCCACCAGCATGCAGCCGAACAACACCACGGTTTTAGAAACACTTTTCAAAAATCTACTTCGAATAATCATAAAATCCTTTTCCGGATTTTTTTCCCAGTCGGCCCTGCGCCACCAATTGCTGTTGCGTGCTGCTGGGTGCAAACCGGGTGGCTTTCCCAAAGCCCTCATACACGGAGGTAGTCACAGCAAGGTTGGTATCCACCCCAATCAGGTCCATGAGTTCAAAGGGGCCCATCTTAAAGCCTGCCGAACGCATCAACCGGTCAATCGCTGTTACATCGGCTACACCTTCCTCCAGGAGCTTGATTGACTCTACATAGTACGGTCGCGCTACCCTGTTAACGATGAAACCCGGAGAATCTTTTGCAACCACTGCATTTTTTCCAAGTCGTTTCGACAATTCCACCAACGCTCCCACGAGCGCAGGGTCTGTCTCCTTACCGGAAATAATCTCCACCAGCTTCATACGGTCAGCCGGATTAAAAAAATGCCATCCAATACATCGACTGGGATTCTTCAATACAGATGCAATACGACTGACCGAAATGGAAGAAGTGTTTGTAGCCAGAATAACTTCGCTTTTGTTTAGCGCTTCAAGGTTGGCAAATAATTTTTGCTTTACGTCCAGACGCTCTACAATTGCTTCGACAATCAAATCTGCTTTTACCTCGCTTAACAAATATGCAGGTTTGAGTCTAGCCAGTGTTTCTTCTTTTTGCTGAAGAGTGAGTTTTCCTTTCTCAAGTGCCGCGGTAAGGTTTGCTTGAATGGTGGCCAGCGCGCGGTCAACTTGTACCTTATCGACATCAAACAATTGAGTTTCTAGTCCGGCAGAAGCACATACCTGGGCGATACCCAGCCCCATGGTACCTGCACCTACAACGGCCACCGTCTGGATGTTCATCACATTACGGTTTTGAATTGTCTCAGAAAGCGAATGTCGTTTTCAGAAAACAAACGCAAGTCGTCAATGCCATAGCGAAGCATGGTGACCCGCTCGATACCCATGCCAAATGCAAAGCCTGTATATTCCTCGGGATCGATATTGCAGTTGCGCAGCACATTGGGATGCACCATACCCGAGCCGGCTATCTCCACCCAGCCGCTGTGCTTACATACATTGCAACCCGCACCGTGGCAGATGAAACATGAGATGTCAATCTCGGCACTGGGTTCCGTGAAAGGGAAGAAAGACGGCCGCAGTCGGATTTTTGTATCCGCCCCGAACATCTCCTTGGCAAAATGATAGAGTGTCTGCTTCAAATCCGCAAAACTGACATTCTTATCAACGTAGAGGCCTTCTACCTGGTGAAAGAAACAATGGGCTCGTGCTGAGATAGCCTCGTTGCGATACACTCGCCCGGGCATGATAGCTCGAATGGGTGGCTTCTGCTTTTCCATTAGTCGCACTTGCACATTGGAGGTGTGAGTACGCAAGAGTATATCTGGGTTTTTTGAAATAAAAAACGTGTCCTGCATCTCACGAGCCGGATGGTTCTCCGGGAAATTGAGCGCTGAGAAATTATGCCAGTCGTCTTCAATCTCAGGCCCATCCGCCACATTGAAACCAAGTCGCTCAAAAATCTCGATGATTCGATACCGGGTAAGGCTCAACGGGTGCAGGCTACCAGTTTTGTGGGGAGTGATGGGGAGTGTGAGATCTACACCTGTTTCAACTGTTTGCCCTCCAGCGCTGATTGCTTCGGTCCATTCCTTTAGTTTGGCTTCAGCAAGTTGTTTAAGCTCATTCAACGGCTTGCCAACTAACTTCTTCTGCTCCGATGGTAAGGTCTTCAACTCATCAAACAACTGAGGAATAACTCCTTTTCGGCTGAGGTATTTCAGACGGTAGGACTCGATGTCGTCTGAATTAACGACTTTATAATTCTCAACTTCTTTGCGGACATCTTCTAACGTTGAAATCATAGTTATCTACGCAATCTTTTTCAGGATCATTCTATCCAACGTAACGCTAAGTATGACAGACAAAACGAAAATAATTAGTAATACATAATTCTCACCCAAGTTATGAAGAGCTACAGCCATCAAGATGTACGTAGCTTGAAGCGAAGCAAGAATAATGGTGGTGAGCTGATGAGAGGCCCCTAATCTCATAATTGCGTGATGAATATGGCTTTTATCCGGCTTAAATGGAGACTTCTTTTGTACTACACGAAGTATAAAAATTCGAAGCGTATCAAAGAGGGGAACCAAGATGATGCAAATGCCCGTAGCGATAGATGCCTTGAACCGATAAGGATGGAATCCAGGTAGATAGGCATTGGTATGAATAAACCTAATCACCATGATCGATAGAAAGAGGCCTATTACTAGTGCCCCTGTGTCGCCCATAAAAATTTTCGATGGTTCCCAATTAAAGTAGAGAAAACCCAAGATTGCACCAAGCATGGAAAAGGACAATAATGAAAATATATAGTCTTCTATTAAAAAGAACCAAACGCCAAAAACAGCCAAAGACAATACTGAGACTGTGCCCGCCAATCCATCAAGGCCATCAATTAAATTGTAAGCATTCGTCACTACAATAATTGTAAAAATTGTGATACCCCAACTTACCACCAAAGGAACATCGTGGATAGCCAGAAAGCCATAAAATGAAACAAGTCGGATATCCGCATATACTATAATTACAGCACAAACAATTTGGCCCAAAAGCTTCAGATAGGGCTTTAAGGGGACTGTATCATCCCGGAGCCCCACAAAAAACATCACGCTCAATGCGGCCAGAACATATCGAATGGAGTACCATGAATCAAAATCCATCCAAACAAAGGCTGAAACCATGCATCCAATAAAGATCGCTATGCCTCCCATGGAGGGCGTCTCCTTCTTATGAATCTTTCTTCGTCCAGGAGTATCTACTAAGTTTGCCTGTAGCGAATACTTGATTATAACCGGAACGATTAAAAAAGATATTAAAAAGGAAGTGGCAATAGCGGCAAAATTCGTGATCATGAGTAAGTTGCAATCTGCGGCAAAGTAAGTGAAATAATTTCAATGAATTCACCAGTCATAGAGGAACAGGCACGTGGCAGGTCAATGTCGATCACCTGGTTATACCTGAGTATTATTCTCATCATTGGTGGCTGCATTCGGTTCTACAGGCTTGATCACTTTAGCCTTTGGGTGGATGAGATTCACAGTATGAATGGGGCGAATCCCGATCACTCTTTGAGTGAGGTCATTGAATACGCTAAAACTGACCAGCCTCCTCTCTATTTTGTGCTGCTACACTATTGGCTTGATAGTTTTGGCTATAACGACCTCGCAGGCAGGTCTCTTTCAGCAGTATTGGGACTACTGGGTATAATCAGCATTTTCTTTTTGGGAAAGGCATTCAGTAGTAACCGCGTAGGTTTGCTTTGCGCGTTTATTACTTCTATTAATTACTTTCATATTGATCTATCGCGTGAAGCACGGTTTTATCCTTTAGTCTTTATTTTATCCTGCCTCTCTTATCTTTTTTACGTGAGAAGTATCCGGTCAGAACGATGGACAGATTTTTTTCTATACATGATCTGTACCGGGCTTCTACTGAACACCCATTACTTTGGAATGGTTGTATTCATCTCGCAATTTCTGCTCTACCTCATTATTCATTTTCTATTCAAGAAGAAAATTAGCTTACTGGTGAAAGCGCTCTTATCAGGTGTTGGAAGTGCCTTAATGATAGCACATTGGTTGTCTGTCATTTTTTCTGATTTAAAAATTACAGAGTTCCATGTTGAACCCGTGCAATTTTACTTTCCAGCCATGTTTCACTGGGTATATTTTCGAGAGATTGTAACGTGCATCGTCTTTGCATTCTTTGGAATTACCTTTGTCAAGCTTTTCTTGCAGGAGCTACCATCAAAACTAAGTGTTGAAAAACTTATTATCGTTGGCTGGATCGTTTTTGGATTTTTAATCCCCCTCGTGTATTCCTTAATTAAGATTCCGCTATTAACATATAAATATAGTTTTATTGTTTTGCCGGCTGTCTTCCTACTCATCGCGGTAGGATTTGACACGTTGAACCCAAAGCTTATGAAATTTGCCATCTCAGGGCTTTTCATTTTAGCTTGCCTCAACTTGCTTTACATAAAGCCATTGTACGATAAAGCGCCCATCGAACAATGGAAAGAGGGAGCTGCGGTAGTTTCGTCAGGTTCTAAAACAGCGAGTTTTGCGCGGTACGCTTGGTATTACAACTATTACCTTAACCTACAGCGTAAATCAGTGGCAAGCGATCAATTGTATTGCGATAACACTCTTTGCAATTTCCACGAAATAGTCTCAAAGGTTGATTCGATATGGTTGTTAAGACAAAGTCGATATCCGGATCCTGGGTTTTCGGAAGAACAATCGAACTATGTTATGGCCATGTTCAACAAAAACAATGAAGTGAAATTTGCGGATGCTACGTGCACCCTCTTCATCAGAAGGCGGTAATCATCGGCTAGTCTTCTGACTCACAATTCTTTTAAAGAAACTTTCATAGGCCTCTGTTATGTGGGCCCATGAGTATTGTTTTTCTATCTTAAGTCGATTCGATTCTTTCATGCCTTCCACGTTTTCCATTTTGGCCGCCACAAAATCTGAGACCAATCTTATCAAATCTTGTTGAGAGGAAAAGTACATAGCATCGGTACCCAGCACAGCTTTGTTAAATTCATTGTGATGGGCTATTATCAAAGCAGAGCAAGCCATTGCTTCTAGCAGTGATGGGTTAGTACCCCCCACCGAGTGTCCATGAAAATAAGCTTTGCAGAAATGTCGAAGACTATCCAAAACTTCTTTATTATAGATACTGCCCAAAAAAATAATCCGCTCATCCTCCAGGTGGGTCAATTGTTTTTGGTACCATTTGTTACGATTGCCAACGATCAATAAAGGAGCTTTCGAATCAGATGCCTTATATGCACGTACAATCATTTCAATATTATTTTCAGGCTCAAGTCTTGCAATAAGTAGGAAGAACTCACCAGGCTTAACCTTAAACTGTTCTAATAATCCCGCATCGTTCCTGGTAATGACTTCAGCCCCATAAGCAATACATTCTGGATTAACTTGGTATGTTTTGTAGTAATATTGTTGAATACCAATGTTATCCGCCACAAGATGGTCGGAGTACTTTACAGCCTCTCTTTCAGACCATTTAATAATTCTACTTACAACACTATTCCATTTACTCCGCTGCCACTCCATTCCATCCATGTTTGTTACAATACATGCCTTTCCTTTATGCTTACGCAAAATACGGAGGGCAAATGCACAACTGGCATATCCCGCTTCATATATAACATCATAGTCGCTTTTGAGAGCGTCTTTCAAGCATCTATAGTCATAAACATAATTGGAGGCACTGCTACCTAAGAATCTCTCTGGACTATTGACTCTTTTGATACCAACACCTCTATAGATTGACTCTGAATAAGGATGGAATGATGGGTTATAAACGTCCACTTCATGGCCTAATGCCACCAGCCGAACCGAAAGATATTCGGCAAATTGTTCGAAACCACCGTAGTTATTCGGAATTCCTCGCGTACCCAGTATTGCAATTCTTAACTTCACTATGCAAGAAAAATAAAAATAAAAAACTTCTGTCGCCAAAGTGAATTAATATCTTTGATTCATGCAATTAAAAAGCACTCTAATATCAAACTTGCTACAATGGGCTTTTTGCCTTGCTTATGTTGGCTTACTCTTTCCGATACCGATCAGTAATGTAACACTGATTGTGTTGGGCCTAGTTGCACTCTCCACCTTCAAAAAGGGAAATTTCTTCAATAGACTGCCTCAAAATAGGCCAGCCATCCTTCTCATCCTGTTTTTTGTGCTCCATGTCGTGTCGCTCATCTACACCTTTAATCTGAGCAACGGCTTGTTTAATCTGGAAAAAAAACTTTCGTTCTTTATTCTTCCAATCATACTGGTGCCTGCATTTAGTCATATGGATTTGTCTGAAAGGCAAGCATTGAATAATAAAATCGGATTATTGACTATTCTCATTGGCCTAACTCTCTTATCGTTTGCGTGTGTTAAGTATTTTTTCTTACATGATTCATTGGCTTTCGATAAAGATTATTTTGCTCCAATATCCTATGTCTTCTTTGGCATGCAGTTTACTGTGGGGTCTCTTATAATGATAAATCGTTGGCTCGAAAAAACAAATAATGGCCTTTATGATTTACTAGTTGTAATCATGCTTTTTTCCTTTTTCCTCCTTATATTATTCATAAATAGTTCGCGAATTGGGATCGTATCGTTTGCTATTGGGTCAGTATTTCTTTTATTTCTAAAACTAAGAAATAAAAAAGCAGCACTTATTACCTTGTCAGTTTTACTGATAGCAATATGCGCATTGCTTCTCATTTTCAAAACTACCCGTGATCGATTTACCGAATTGACCCACAACCTCGAAATGATTCAATTGGAAAAACTTGAAGAATACCAAGAATTTAATGGGCTAAACTTGCGACTGTATTTGTGGAAAGTAAGCCTATCTCATTTGTGGCAGGATAGACTTCTTCTTTACGGTGTGGGAGCAGGTGATGAACCTGATTACCTAGCAAAAGCATACAAAGTGCACAATCTTGATGAATATGGTTTTGATGGATTCGATCCTCATAATCAATGGGTGTCTACTTGTTTACATCTTGGCTTAATAGGGGTTGCTTTTATGGGTGCAATGTTTCTAGTTGGCACTAAGCAGTCATTTCAAACTATGAATTACAACCTATTGGTATTCTTACTTGTAACTTTTTCTTATTGTACAACAGAGTCAATATTTGAATCAAATAAGGGCATTGTGTTCTTTTCACTATTCCTAAGCCTGATAGGTATTCGATCTAAGACTTTGCATTGATGATCGACAAAAAATTATTGGCTGATGATTCCCAAGAATATCTTGACTTTACGATGTTCTTTGTCTGCTCAATTTCTGGGAACGAGGGATTCTCCAGAAAATGACGTATCTTCTCATTCATTTCATTTCTCTCATTTGGGTTAAAAAGGCGCTCACCAAGAAAAGTGAATTCGGACATGGCACTAGTATTGGAGCAAAGTGTATTAGCTCCACACGCAATAGCTTCTAAGGGTGGTATTCCAAAACCCTCAGCAAAGGAGGGATAAATAAACAGCGAACAATTTGAATAAAGCCATTTTAAATCCTCAAAAGCAACTTCATCTAAAATATAAATTAAGCCTCTTTTCTTTTCATCAAGCTTATGATAGAGGGTTTCAAATTCGACATCTAAGATTCCTTTTCCACCAACAAACACAAGCTGATATTCTTTCTTCCATAATTCAAGCTCTAGGTAAGCCCTCAAGAGTCCACATTGGTTCTTCCGTGGCTCAAAACGACTTACATATAAAATATATCTTCCTAGTCCTTTATCAATTCCAATCGATGAATCAGGAATGAGGGGGCTCCAGAAAAGATCCAAAACGCCATTTGGTGTCACAATCACCTTTTTTTCATCGATTCTAAAATGTTGAATCAATGCCTTTTTTGAAAACTCAGAAACTGTCAAAACGAAATCTGCCCTTTTTGCCGTACGTTTAAAAAAAAAACCTCTTGATACCCGGTACTGACACGGGAAATATTCGGGAAAATCTAAAAAAAGCACATCGTGAATTGTTGCTATTTCTTGACATACTTTTACAATTGGAGAAATGTATTGAAAATGTGCAATATCTATTTTATTTGCCCTCAACAGTGTCGGCATTTCCCATGTTAATCGAGCAAGTCTGTTTGATGAATGATATCGAAGATGAAAGGCGTTTCCATGATAATTCAACTCTTTCGGAAATGGGTTATTGACTGCACCAAAATAAAAATAATCCTTCAAATCCATTTGAAGGGCCGCTGAGTAAAGACCTTTAAGATATGTTTTACTTCCTTGCCCAAGGCCATCAAAAACATGAACGTCAGCAAAAATCCTCATGAACTTTCCTTTTCATTCCTTAATAGAAAACCAGTCGTACCAAAGCTTAAAACGACAAACCAAAATAACTGCGTGTTGAAATTGGCATTGAACATCATAAGTATAACTGTAAAAAAACTAAAAATAAAAGGCTTAGGAAGTAATCGAAAAATATAAATGCTAATCAAAATAGCTCCAACTATACCATAATCATAAAAAAACGAAGGAATAAAGCCACCTTGAAATTCGCCATTGGAGGCTAAATAAGTCTCCGGTGTAACCATGTGGCGAGAAGCTGATGCTCCATATCCAATCCAAAACCCTAAGTCATCGTAATTTATAATTCTAAAGTAATTTAAAAACGGAGCAATTCGGTAGTAAGCACTGTAATCAACTGTGGCCAATGAATGAAGATTGTCGAGCTCTATATTCTGCACAATTTTAACTAATCGGAGAACCAATGGAGAATCACTAACTAAAACAAATCCCGTAAATCCAATAAAAAGAATAATCAGAAAAAGTAGCATCCTTCTTGATAAGTTAATCGAACTTGCGAATAATATTATAAACAAGAGAACCCCATATGCACTCTTGAAAAAATAAAGCATATAAACTAATGCAACTAGCATTATTGCGGCTCGCGTGGTAAATATTGATAGATCACTTTCTTGAAGTTTGAAATATATGTAAAATGAGATAACTGCTATGAAAGCTGCGTATGATGGTTCTGAAGACAGTGAGTAATATCTGTATTGGCCTGAATCAATCAGTACACCCATTTTTCCGTGAATTACGCTTCCAGAAATAAATTCCGGTGAGAACCCCAAAAAAACAACATAAAATTGACCGGCAATAAGTCCAATGAAGTATAGCCAAAATACCAATTCTATTAGCTTTGAAAAACTACTTTTATCAAGCTGCTCCCGAATAAAAGCAGAGAACGCAAAATAGGTGCAAATAAAAAAAAATGAATAAACCCAAGAACTTAAATACGATGACTCGTAATTTATAAAAGAAGAGAGGGTCATATATAATAGAATGACCAAGCAATAAAAGTCAAAATTATTAGGCAAGGAACGCCATCTTCCTGTTAAAAGAATTGTTAGCGCGGCAATTGCAAATCCAATAAATAACAAATTTTTGCCTTCAATTGTAACAGCGCTAAAGCTTGTTGCCAGCAACAGGAAATAAATGGAAAGGATAGCTTTTGGCCAATTCAATGTTGTGTGGTTCAAAAAATTGATTTTTAGAAATGCGCCTCCAGATCAATTTCCTTGCGAATTGCTATAATGTTTTGATAGGAGAACAACTCATTGAACAATGAGTTGTTGGGCATTAACGGCAGAAAACCATTCGGCAGTAGCCTATAAAGGTTATATCCCTTTAACAAACTCATAAAATCTCCTAAGAAAACCCGGCTTATGACGTTCATCTCGTTGAACTCAAAATGAACGAGATCTATTCTAGATTCTCTAAGCATATTAACCGATCCTCTTAAAACATTAAATTCATTTCCTTCAGTATCAATCTTAAGTAAACCAATTCTCTCGATATTGTTTACCTTTGAAAATTCATCTACAGTACTAACTGTCACTAAATGTGTAGTAGCTGAGCTTTTATGCACAGTCTCTATTACTTCTTTAAAAAGTGAGGCATGTTCAGACCCGTCTTGCAGTGAATAGTCGTATATAGGAAAAGACCCCTCTTCAAAAGAAAATGCCAATCTGTATTTTTTAACGTTGGGCATCTGGATTGATGTGTCCAATTGATTAAAAGTTTTTGGGTGAGGCTCAAAACAAAATATATCGTTTTTGAAGCCTAGGTCAATGAGCATTTTACAATAACTTCCAACATTAGCCCCTACATCAAATACATTAGCCACCTTATACTTGGCAATCACTTGGTGCGCAAAGAAAAGCTCCCCATTCTTGGACGGATTTTCATGGGAAAAAAGGAGGCCCAAACCCTTTAAGCCAAGTTTAACTATGGCTTCATTAAACTTTCTAAAGGATCTTCTTGATACAATCGAAGAATACCAGTTTGCAATTGTGTTTTTTAGCTTACTCATTTTTTTTCTTAGCAAAATCACCTCTAGAGAAATACTTCTCTATCAAACAGTAAAGCAATATAAAAAAGTATCGACTTCCCATTTCCCGAATCTTAAGTTTTGATTCTCCGGATTTTCGATTAACCCACGAATTAGGAAGTACGGCATATGAATAACCTCTTACAATTGCCTTGAGGGGGAGCTCTAGAGTTAAATTAAAATGAGGGGATAAAAATGGTTTAATGCCCTGGATGGTCTCCCGTCTATAAAGCTTAAACGCATTTGTAGTATCATTGTAGCGCATGCCAAAGGCCAACTGAACAATACCATTGGCTATACGATTAATAATCAATTTTATCTTTGGATAGTCGTATGTTTTACCCCCTAAACTAAAGCGTGTGCCAAAAACACAATCATAACCTTCGTTTAGTTTATGATAAAACTCTATGAGGTCATCCGGAGAATCAGACATATCAGCCATCATAATAGCCACGCAATCTCCTGTAAAGCGCTCTAAGCCATAGCGAACTGCGTACCCAAATCCACTAGGGCCCAAGTTGTTAACATAGTTGAGAAATGGTATTTCTATCTTTAACGATTTAAGTATTGATTCCGTGTTGTCCTTCGAATTATCATTTACTACCAAAATTTCATGCTCGATGTTAGCCTCATTTAGCTTAGCATGAAGTCCAATAATAGTTTGTTTAATGGAGCCTTCCTCATTGTGAGCTGGTATAACGATGCTAAGCTTCATTGTTAACTAAATCCAAATTTAATCGCAAAATAACCATTAAACTGGCATCACAGCAAAGTAACTGCTAGATTGAAATTACTTCACAATGATTTTATCAGGTGCCTGTATATAGTAGTAAAGACCGTCCCAGGTTTGCAAAAGTATTCCAGCCCAGTACTCACCTTTGCTTAAATCAGAGGTAGTAACGCAAACGTTAAATCCAGAGTCCGAATAATTGGTTTTATCTAGTGGATCCTTTGCCATCATCATGTCTGATAGATCACCACGATACTCAATTGCTGTAGAAAAAAAATAGCTTCTAGCGGAATTCTTAAGAACAAATACATTGCGTTTTGTAACCCTGCCCTTCGCTAGCGCCCAACCCTTCCGCACCCCACATAACTTTCCACTAGTAGTCGAGTAAACAGTAAATTGATGTTGTACCGTTGAATCCATAGGCTGCATTAGTTCGTTGGAGACTGGTGGTATCTGATAAGCCTTTGGCAAACGCTCCAAAAATTCATCTCGAAGGTCAGGGAGAGTATATAAACCTTTTACTTGAGATTCTTTAAGAGTCTGAGCAGATAGTACAGGGTTCCAATCAAGGAGTTTTGAATAATCGTTGTTAGTGTAAACAGCCCA
>JAIENH010000263.1 GCA_019751475.1 Cyclobacteriaceae bacterium | reverse complement strand
TGTATTTTGGCTTTGGCTTTTTTCAGCCCTACTTCACTACGCGACATGCCGCAATACTCCCACATGGTAAGACCCAACTCCCGGTGAAATTCATCCACTGTCTTCTTGCCCTTAATATTGAGCAATTGGTTGGTGCGCTTACTCACAGTATCAATGGCCTCTTTAAACTCTGGACGATCGGTGCCAATTTTCTCCCACGGCATTCCTGCCAGGTAATCACCGATAGTGTATGGAATCACGAAGTAGCCATCTGCCAAACCCTGCATCAGGGCGCTGGCACCAAGCCTATTAGCACCATGGTCAGAGAAATTCGCTTCGCCCAATGCGTAGAGTCCGGGAACGGTGGTCATTAAATTGTAGTCCACCCAAAGCCCACCCATGGTATAGTGCACGGCCGGGAAAATCATCATCGGCACTTCATACGGGTTGTCACCCGTGATCTGTTGATACATGTCAAACAAGTTGCCGTATTTCGCTTCGATGGTTTTCTTTCCATCGCGTTTGATAGCATCAGCAAAGTCAAGGAACACAGCCAAGCCGGTAGCACCTACACCGCGACCTTCATCGCAAACATATTTTGCATTGCGAGAAGCGACATCGCGGGGAACAAGATTTCCAAAGGAAGGATAACGTCTCTCCAGGAAGTAATCGCGGTCAGCTTCCGCAATCTTTCCGGCATCTTTTGCCTTAAGTCCTTTCATCGCAGCCTTGGGCACCCAAACGCGTCCATCGTTGCGCAATGATTCTGACATCAGCGTAAGCTTGGATTGATGATCGCCCGTTACCGGGATACACGTAGGATGTATCTGCGTAAAGCAAGGGTTGCCAAACAACGCGCCCTTCTTATGAGCACGCCAGGCAGCCGTTACGTTCGAGCCTTTTGCATTTGTAGATAAGTAAAACACATTGCCATAGCCGCCTGTGCAAAGCAATACCGCATGGGCAGAATGAGCTTCAATTTTTCCCGTCACAAGATCGCGAGTAACTATGCCGCGGGCCTTTCCGTCTACAATCACCACATCCAACATCTCAGTGCGGTTGTACATCTTCACTTTGCCATTGGCAATCTGCCGGTTGAGTGCGGAATACGCACCTAACAAAAGTTGCTGACCGGTCTGACCGCGGGCATAAAACGTACGCGACACCTGAGCGCCACCAAAAGAACGGTTGGCCAATGTGCCGCCATATTCCCGTGCAAACGGCACACCTTGCGCCACGCACTGGTCGATAATGTTGACACTTACTTCAGCCAGGCGATGCACATTACCTTCGCGCGCGCGATAGTCGCCACCTTTGATTGTATCATAAAACAAGCGATAGACGCTGTCGCCATCGTTTTGATAATTCTTTGCTGCGTTGATGCCACCTTGAGCGGCAATGGAGTGCGCCCTGCGCGGGCTATCCTGAAAACAAAAAGCTTTTACGTTGTAGCCCAATTCACCCAACGAGGCGGCAGCCGATGCTCCCGCCAAGCCAGTGCCCACCACAATCACTTCATACTTCCGCTTATTAGATGGGTTGACAAGCTTCAGGTTGAATTTGTGCTTCGACCATTTTTCGGGTAGCGGGCCGGCAGGAATTTTAGAGTCTAACTTCATACGTTTCGTGAGGTGAATAAATCAAAACAAAAACATCCAAATAGGTATGAGGGCAAAAAGAGCCGGTACTATTACCGAGAAGCTTTTGCCAACGAAGTTAATAACAGGATTGTACTTGAGATGGTTTAGCCCAAGGGTCTGAAAAGCGCTGATAAATCCGTGCCACAGGTGAAAACCGACCGCAGCCATACAAATACAGTACAACGCCACGTACCAAAGCTGTGAAAATGAATAGGCTACCACTGTATAGATGTCGCGTACTTCTTTTCCATCGTAGTTCACTTTTTGCATATCCCCATAGTGCATCACGGCCCAAAAATCTTTTAGGTGCACCACCAGGAACACCAGGATTATGGTGCCTAGTATGCCCATGTTACGTGACGACCAAATAGATGATTTTGACGTGGTAACGGCATATCCTTGCGGTCCGCGGGCATCACGGTTTTTCTTGGTAAGAATAACTGACCAAATAACATGGATCAGGATAAGAGCAAAGTTGACTTTTGATACCGTCTGAATAAGCGGATTGGTGCTCATGAACTCGGCATAGACATTAAAGGCATGGCCGCCATCGTCTTTGAGCAGCTGTAAGTTGCCGATCAGGTGAACAATCAAAAAAGTAATGAGAAAAAGGCCCGTAAGGGCCATCACTAACTTCCGCCCCAGCGTGCTGGAGAACATATCAAGAAACCACTTCATAGTTTGTTTTCAGGGTTTTCAATGGAACCAAAAGTAGCTGTCAAACCTTTACCAAACAATCGGTATGCTTTCTTTAATTGTATGCGTCAGAACAATAAAAATCTGCTTTTGCGCAATCTAAACTTCGAATTCAAAGACCTACATCTTTCTTGCCGTTGGCCCCTTGGCGCTTGCGCGCGATGCCGTACTTTTACATCACCACTACGATTCTCTTATGTATTTGATTTTTGACACGGAAACCACCGGAGTTCCGCACAATAAAACTGCGCCCATCACCGATCTTGAAAACTGGCCTCGCGTGGTGCAGATAGCCTGGCAATTACACGATGCCAAAGGCAAGCTCCTCTCCCGGCAAAACTCGATTATCAAACCGGAAGGATTTGACATTCCCTACAAGGCAGAGCAAATACACGGTATTTCCACCAAGCGGGCGCTGGAGGAAGGTGAAGTGCTGGGCACAGTGTTGAGTCGCTTTCAAAAAGATCTCGATGCTGCATCGGTTATCGTGGGGCATAACATTGAATTTGATATCAATATTCTCGGGGCGGAATTTATTCGTCAAAAGGTTGCAACAGAAAAACTTCTCGCTGTCGCGAAAGTTGACACCGGCATTGTATCCGTAGAGTTTTGCCAACTGAGTGGCGGACCGGGCGGAAAGTTGAAGATGCCCCGGCTGACGGAGTTGCATCAAAAACTTTTTGGAAAAGATTTTGGTGATGCCCACGATGCTGCTCATGATGTAGCCGCTACGGCACAGTCATTCTTCGGGTTGATCAAACAGAAAGTAGTAAAACCTTTCGATGCCACTCCGCTGGATGAGATAACGTACGAAGAACCCAACCTGGAAGCCGGCAACGACAGCAAACGCGAAAAGAAAAAGCAGTCGGGTTATGGCAATGAGGCGGGGGCTGCCCTTACGGGGAAACCGTTTTATCACCTCCACTTGCATTCACAATATTCGGTTTTGCAGGCTACGGCCAATGTGGGCGAGATCATTCGCAAAGCAAAGGAGCAATCCATGGCTGCCATTGCACTCACCGACCTGGGCAATCTCTTCGGAGCCTTCAAGTTTGTAAGTGAAGCATTGAAAAATCGAATCAAGCCGATAGTGGGGTGCGAATTTTTTCTCTCTGACGACCGCAAGAAAACAAAATTCACGAAAGACAATCCGGACAGACGCTACCATCAGGTGCTGTTGGCAAAGACAAAAGAGGGCTATCACAATTTAGCCAAACTCAGCTCACTGGGCTTTATTGAGGGCCTTTACGGAATTTATCCGCGCATTGACAAGGCGCTGGTGGAGCAATACAAGTCAGGATTGATGGCAACCACCGGAGCGCTTCATTCTGAAGTACCTCATTTGATATTGCACGTAGGTGAAAGGCAGGCAGAAGAAGCCTTTGTATGGTGGCATAAAACATTCGGTGAGGATTTTTATGTTGAACTAAACCGGCATGGCCTTCCAGAGGAAGATCATGTTAATCAGACGTTACTACGCTTTTGCAAAAAGTATGGCGTAAAGTACTTTGCAGCCAACGAAGTCTTCTACTTAGAAAAAGAAGAGTCAAACGCGCACGATGTGTTGCTTTGCATCAAGGAAGGCGAGTTTCAATCCACACCCATAGGCGAAGGCCGCGGCAAGCGTTACGGCCTGCCCAATAACCAGTTTTATTTCAAGTCGCAGGAAGAAATGAAGACACTCTTCAGCGACTTGCCGGAAGCCATCGACACTATCAGCGAAATTGTTGACAAGGTGGAAAGCTACAAACTGGAGCGAAGCGTGCTACTGCCCAAGTTTGAGATTCCTAAAAATTTCAAGACGGAAGATGACTACCTCAAGCACCTGACCTATGAAGGTGCCAAGAAGCGGTATGATGTGCTGACACCAGAGATCAAAGAGCGCATCGATTTTGAATTGGAAACAATCAAGAAGACCGGTTACCCCGGATACTTCCTCATCGTTCAGGATTTCACATCCAAGGCGAGAGAGATGGGCGTGTCTGTAGGGCCGGGGCGCGGTTCAGCAGCTGGATCGGTAGTGGCGTTTTGCACAGGCATTACCAATGTGGACCCCATTGCCTACGATTTGCTGTTTGAACGTTTTTTAAATCCCGACCGTGTGTCGCTGCCCGATATTGATATTGACTTTGACGATGAAGGTCGCGATAAGGTGCTGAAGTATGTGATCGATAAATACGGTCACAACCAGGTAGCACAAATCATCACCTATGGTACTATGGCAGCCAAGTCATCCATCCGCGATTGCGCCAGGGTGATGGAATTGCCTTTGGCGGAAGCCAACACGCTGGCCAAGCTGGTGCCCGAGAGGCCCGGCACCACGTTGGCTAAGGCTTTTGAAGAAGTGCGCGAACTGCAAGACATAAAAAAGGGCAGTGACAAGCGTGCGGATGTATTGAAGCAGGCAATCATCATCGAGGGTTCTCTGCGCAACACGGGTACGCATGCGTGCGGAGTCATCATCACACCTGATGACATGACCAAGCTCATTCCAGTGTCAACAGCCAAAGACTCGTCTATGCTGGTGACCCAGTTTGACAACAGCGTAGTAGAAAATGCAGGCATGCTGAAGATGGACTTTCTGGGTCTCACCACCCTTACCATCATCAAGACAGCCCTTCGAAACATCAAAAAGCGAAACGGCATTGACATTGATTTGGAGAAAATTCCACTGGACGACCTGAAGACGTATCAGCTTTATCAACGCGGAGAAACGACCGGCACGTTTCAGTTTGAAAGTGAAGGCATGCAGAACTACCTGCGCCAACTTAAGCCCGATAAGTTTGAAGACCTTATCGCGATGAACGCACTCTACCGCCCTGGTCCGATGGAGTACATTCCCAACTTTATCTCGAGAAAGCATGGCCGCGAAACCATCCGGTATGACTTGCCGGAGATGGAAGAATTTTTGAAAGACACCTACGGCATCACCGTGTACCAGGAGCAGGTGATGCTGCTGTCTCAAAAGCTCGCCAACTTCAGCAAAGGTGATGCGGATGTGCTGCGCAAGGCGATGGGCAAGAAGCAGAAAGAGGTGTTGGACAAAATGAAAGACAAGTTCATCGCAGGCTGTACGAAAAATGGCCACGATGAGCGCATTGCTGATAAGATATGGAAAGACTGGGAGGCATTTGCCCAATACGCCTTTAACAAGTCGCACTCTACGTGCTATTCGTTAGTGGCCTACCAGACGGCCTATCTCAAAGCCAACTACCCAGCTGATTACATGGCGGCCGTGATCACTCATTCGCAAAGCAACCTGGAGAACGTGACCTTCTTTATTGATGAATGTCGCAAAATGGGAATTGAAGTATTAGGCCCACACGTAAACGAATCGGGTGTGTACTTTGAAGTAAATAAGACAGGTGCCATCCATTTTGGATTAGGGGCTATCAAAGGAGCAGGCGATGCTGCGGTAGAGTCTATTATTCAAGAACGCGAAACGCACGGACCGTACACCGACATTTTTGATTTCGCAAAACGCCTTAGCCAGCGGGCGGTCAACAAAAAAACATTTGAATGCCTGGCCTTGTCAGGTGCGTTTGATTGCTTTACGGAATATCACCGCAGGCAATACATTCATGCGAAAGAAGGAGACATCAACCTGACGGAGAAAGCAACGCGCTATGCTGCCAAGCAGCAGCAGGAAATGATGAGTTCACAAGTAAGTTTGTTCGGTAGTTCTACCGGCACCGAATCTCCAAAACCAAAAGTAGAACCCCAGGAGCCATTCAGTGAAATTGAAAAGTTGCACTTTGAAAAAGAAGTGGTGGGGGTTTACATCTCTGGCCATCCCCTCGACAATTTTAAATTCGAAATAGATACTTTCTGCACGGCACCGGTCACGGTACTCAATGACATTGAGAAACACGAAGGAAAAGATTTTAAGATTGGAGGTATTGTCTCATTGGTGGAGCATAAAATGACCAAGACGGGACGGCCGTTTGGCAAAATGAATTTGGAAGACTACTCCGGCAAATTTGAATTTGTGCTGTGGAGTGATGACTACCTGAAGTTCAAGTCCTTCCTGATGCCCGGGTTGTTTTTGTTTATTGAAGGCAACGTACTGCGCAAATCGTGGGGCGAGCAGAACCTGGAGTTCAAGGTCAGGAATATTGAGTTGCTGAATGAAATCGGGGTGAAACGCGCCAAGGGCCTCCAGGTGAAAGTGGGTACCGATTCATTGAATGCCGGCATGGTAAAACAATTGGAGGACATCTGCCAGGAATACAGCGGAGGCACGCCTTTCTACCTGAAACTTCGCGATGAGGATGAAAATATCAGTCTTGAGTTGCTTTCGCGGAAGTTCAGGGTGAAACCGGTAAACGACATGGTGAAAAAGATGAAAAAGATACCTGACGTGGAGGTGGAAGTTGTTTATTAAGCAAGCAAATGTAAAAATCTTGAACGATGAACTTCCGCCATTATCTTTGCGTTAGCAATAGTGAAATTAATCTCTAAACACACTTTAATCGATAGAATATGGGAAAAGCGCTTGTATTGACCGATGCAAACTTTGATGAAACCATCAAATCAGATAAACCGGTATTAGTAGATTTCTGGGCCGAATGGTGCGGACCTTGCAAGATGATCGGCCCGGCCGTAGAAGAATTAGCCGGTGACTACGAAGGCAAGGCAGTGGTAGCCAAGCTAAATGTTGATGAAAATCCGCAAGTGACGGCCCGCTTTGGTGTGCGCTCCATTCCTACTCTGTTGGTTTTCAAAAACGGACAAATTGTAGATAAGCAAGTAGGTGCAGTGCCTAAGTCAGTGCTTTCTTCCAAGCTGCAGGCACAGGTAGCGTAACTAATAGCTCCTCAAAAAAATCAAAGCCAATGGCGGAAGCTGTTGGCTTTTTGTATTTTTAATCTATGAAGGTCGGAGGTAACATACTGTGGCTATTCTGCGCAATTCTCACTTATAATACAGTATCTGGGCAAAATCTTGCTAAGAATGCGGTTCGTTTTCCAAACATAGGTACCTTGCTAAACGGTCTTCCATTTGTGCGGCCGAATGTGGGTGTAATTGGTGATCCCTATTTTAACCTTAACTGGGGACATGGAAAGATTCAATTGGAAAACTACGATGTTCCTACCGATGAGTATTGGGTGAGATACAACATTCAGCTGGATGAACTTGAAGTGAAATCAAGCTTTGGCATCCGGGCTATGTCTTGTCGCATGGTGACCTCCATGTCTTTTACAGATTCACTGGGCACGATGACTACAAAGTTTGTAAGTGGAAAAAATTATCACGTGGATAATGTGCCCTTAAAAGGACTATTGGAGTTGCTGGCAGACGGGCCATTACAATTAGTTCGCAGATACTACATCTTCGAAAAGGCTCCTGACTATAACCCCGCACTGAATTCCGGAAGTCAGGACGTGACCTTGATCAAAAAATATGATTTGTTCATTGCCAAAGAAGGCGCGCTCTCAGAAGTAAAATCAAAAAAGAAGTTGATGCCTCACTTCGGAGAAAAAGCATCGGAGATGGAGAGTTTCATCAAGGCACGAGCACTCTCTGTTTCCTCTCCAGCAGACTTAACAGAGATTATCACGCATTACAATTCGCTGGTTGGAAATTAATAAGTCATCTCTCTTCGTTATCCTATTTTCTTCAAACGCTCCACCATTTCAAAAACGGCCGGACAGACCAGTGTATTCTTATGGGTAAGCTCCATGATTTGTACCATTTTCTTCCGGTGGGTGTGTGGATACTCGCGACACGCCTTAGGTCGATCCTCATACACTGAGCAATAATTGTCCGGGCCCAAAAAGGGGCATGGAGATGACTTCAATACAAAGTCTTTGTCATCATCCACGCGTAAATAAGTTTCAATAAATTCACCCGGTCTCATGCGCAGTGCTTTCGCCACCCGCTCAATATCTGTTTGGTAAAAAATAGGACTGGTTGTTTTACAGCAATTAGCGCATGTCAAACAATCTACTTCTTCGAACACGTCATCATGCACTTGATGAAAAGCATCGTCTACTTTCCGGGGGTCTCTTTTTTTCAGCGTCAATAAAAACTTCTTGTTCTCTGCCGAATGCCGTTGGGCTTTCTCCTGAAATGAATCGAGGTCCATTCATCAAAGATAGTGATTCAAGAATGCTACTTTTGAATATGCCAAACTTCATTCAGGTAAAGAGCATATTAAATAAAACCAGAAAACGCGATGCGTTTTTCATGGACGACTACACCCTGAACCCCTACAGCGGATGTTCATTCAATTGCCTTTTCTGCTACATCCGTGGAAGCAAATACGGAACCCACATGGAAGAAAAGCTTGGCGTTAAAGAAAACGCAGAAGAAGTATTGGATCGTCAACTTCACAACCGTGCTAAAAAGGGACAATACGGAGTAATTGTGTTTTCTTCGGCTACGGAGCCCTATCTTCAATTCGAAGAAAAACTGATGCGGACGCGCAGCCTGTTGTCAATTATTTTAAAACATCGGTTTCCGATACACATGCTTACGCGAAGTCACTTGATTGAGCGTGACATCGACTTACTACATCAAATTGATCGCACTGCCATATTGCCAGAACATTTAAAACAGCGGACTACCCGCGGAGTGTTTGTCACATTTTCATTCAGCACTACGGACGATAAAATTGCTAAGATCTTTGAGACGGGAGCCACTCCCCCAAGTATTCGGCTTACTGCACTAAAAAAAATGCTGGACGCTGGATTTCATAGCGGTGTGAGCATGATGCCGATGCTGCCTTACGTAACCGACACTGGGGCTCATCTTCATGAGTTGTTCACCACCTTCAAGAAACTTGGAGCGCATTATCTGTATCCAGCCGGGCTCACGTTGTTTGGCAACGAAACATCCGACAGTCGAACGCTTGTTTTCAGGGCCGTAGAGAAATATTATCCCGAACTTTTGCCGCTCTATCAAAAGCTGTTTGGTGCATCTGATTATTTGCCGGCCTACTACCAACAAGCCTTTGCTAAAAAAATGAAAGAGCTCAGCAGCGAGTATCAGCTGCCTCAGTTTATTTGCTGATGCGGATTTAAAAATCCGGGCACGGAATAACAAGCTTGTCTTTCGGTGGCTTGCGTGGATTGCGGGTAGGCCAGGAATACACAAGACTAAACTCATGTGCACCGCCACTGCCGGGACCCAGCTTTGAAATGGTATAGTCGTAGCTGTAGCCGATATTCAAAATGTCTTTCTCTCCTTTCATCGTTAGGCCCACCAGCAACACCAACGATTCATTATTGGCAAAACCATTTACCTGGCGGAATGGTATGCCTCGGTACCATGTCCCGATAATCAATGGCTCGAATGTATAGTAAAGGCCTACATCCGCTTGACGGAATAATCCCTGTTCGCGATACTGCATCACGGGTGCAATGCTCCGCTCCCTAGGCCGCGCAAATACGCCATCACCCAACACTCCGGGGCGAAAGAAAAATTTCCAACCCGCATGAAATGACAACTTCATGTTCAATTTATCTTCCGCTCCTAAAATAGATTGATTGGGTTGCGTAAGATGATAGGCTGCAATTCCGAGCCATGCATTCTTGGAAAAGAACAGGCCTCCGAATGAAAGATCAGGGAAGAATTTGCTTTGGCCTGTGTTCAATCCTTCCGCAGTGCCTTGCACAATATCACCGGTTCGTGGGTCAAACTGATCGCCAAAGGTGAGTCGCCCGAAATTAATAGAGCGATTGTAGATGCCCACTTGTACCCCCGGACGAAAAGACAAACCCTGAGTGAGCTTCAATTGATAGGCGTATTGAAAAGCAAGGCTAATGGACTGAAGGCCCACGATGCCTACATAGTCGCGGGTGAGCAGTGCACCGATACCGCTGTTCTTATCTTCAATATAAAAATCCGCGAAAGCGGATATGGTAGTAAAGTTGGCATCGATGGCCGGCCATTGATTGCGATAGTTAATGCCCACACGGCCTTGCTGTGTCGACCCGGCAAAGGCTGGATTTAGATAAAGTGGGGCCGCATAAAATTGCGAGAACTGCGGGTCTTGCCCAGTTACCGTAAGCGGTGCTGCCAGCATCCATCCACAAACAACCAAGCCCAACCGGTACACCAACTTAAGGTAGAATATGTTTCTCATCATGATCGTAACAAAGTAAATCGTTTTGATTGTCTTATGAAAATGGTGATTGGCCGATTAGTTAACGACAAATTCAGGCAAAATATATATTTTAGTGGGAATTGGGCGTTTTGAAACCATACAACACAGATCTATCGGGTGAAAGCATGAAGCGAATGAGCGGTACTTTGGCCATACATCGAAAACTTTTCATATTCTTTTTTGTGCTTGTCTCCTATTCTGGCATCGGCCAGCAATTGGAGCGGTACAACTGGTACTTTGGAAATTCTACACAAGCCATCCGGTTTAATCGCACAAGCCGGCTTCCGTCCATCGCTACGAAAGCCATTCCTTTTGGAGGTGGCGGTAGTGCTACGGCATCAGACCCAGCCAATGCCAATCTTTTGTTTTACACGGATGGGCAGCGCGTGTACGATGCCTGTCATATTCAAATGCCGCAAGGCACTGGACTGTTGGGCAACATTACTGGAAATCAGCCCACGGCTATTTGCCCCGTGCCCGGTCAGAATAAAAAATACTTTGTATTCGCCAACTCCTCCAATTTCCCCACAGGAGGTGCCATCACGGTAAGTGTGGTGGATATGAATCTTTTTGGAATGGCCGTTTTCCCGGCACCTCCACAGGGCGACTTAGAATCAAAAAATAATCCCGTTGCAGGCCTGGCGCCCAATCGCGCAGAAGGTATGATGATAGTGCCACATGCAAACGGCACTGACTTCTGGCTGATTACTCAACAAGTAAACTCTACAAATTTCTCTGCTACCTTAATTAATGCAGCAAGCTATACGGGCACGTTTACGCACGTTCAGACGACAGCCACCTCCATACCTACAACAGCCGCCAACTTTTCTTATCACGAAGGCAAACGAAAAATTGCTGTGTCTGCACAAGACACGAATACGGATGCAATCATCCTTGATTTCAACCCAACTGCAGGCACGCTGGTGTTTGACCGTTATATATTAAACTCCGGATTACCCACTACAGGAAATCAATCCATCTACGATATTGAGTGGTCAATCACCGGGGATTTTCTCTACCTGTCGCGTCATGGTGAAACAGGCAGCCCTGGTATCCCGGCTGCATTGCTTCAATACGATTACCTCAATCCCACTACTACGCTGACAAACATTCTTCCTGCACCGGTCTTCAGAAGTTATGGTGTACAGATGGCTCCCGATAGCATGATCTATCATTTGTATCAGACCTCGTCAAGCGGGCCTATCTTATTAGGAAGAATCTCAAAGCCTGACACCATCGCCTCACAAGTAAATTATCGCACGGCACAACTAACCACCACGAGTCTCGCCAGCACTCAGTTCTCTTCGTTTTCTCCAAAAGCGCAAGTAAACCTGTTGGTAAATTTTACTTACATCGGCACCTGCCAACGAAACAACACTACGTTCTTTCCAGACATTCAGCCCGGTGCCGACAGTGTACGTTGGAATTTTGGCGACATGAGCGCAGGCTCCAACGACTGGAGCCCAGTCCATAAATATGCGCAGGCCCAAACTTTCAGTCCGACATTAACAGCCTACTACCAAGGGCAAAGTCAGACGGCTACGGTGCCTATCACCATCACACCCTTTGCCATTCAATTAAACCTGGTGCAAGACACAACCGCTTGTAGTTGTGAATTACCGTTTCCTAAAAAACCAACACCTTCTTGTAACAGACCCTTTAGGGTAACGGTGAAAGTGCAGGGAGGTACCCCCACTTCTTACACATGGTCAAATGGAGATACCGGTCCGACTCTCACACCCGATTCTGTAGGATATTACTACGTAGTTGTGACTGATGCTTCCGGCTGCTCGGCTTATGCTGGTGTGAATGTTAAAGAATATGGTGTGCAGGATTCGCGCAGGAACAAGTGGTACTTTGGAAACAAGGCAGGCATCAATTTCAATCCCACTCCGCCCATTCCATTAAGTGAAAGCGCCATGAATGCACCTGAAGGATGTACCATTATCTCTGATCGGAACGGTCAGCAGATTTTTTATACTGATGGTGACAAAGTGTATAATAAAAACCATGTCGAGATTGCCTCGGGCATAGGAGGCGATCCATTGGCCTCGCAATCATCCTTGATCGTGGCCGTGCCGGGTGATGAAACACTGTATTATATTTTTACCAACGAGGCTATCAACGGTACCTCCATGAATACGGTAAAGTATTCACTCTTCGATCTAAAGCAAAACAATGGATTGGGTGCAGTAGTGAAACAAAACCTGACGCTCTTCAGCCGAAGTACCGAGCGCATCACCGCCAACGGGCGATGGATTATTATCCACGAGTATGGCAACAATACGTTTCGCGCATACCCTTTTTCCGCCACCGGCATTGGTGACCCCGTCCTTACTGCCATCGGTTCCGACCATGCCTGCAAGGCACCCTCCGATGGAGAAGGCTACATGCAACTGGGGCCGCGCAATCAATTGGCTGTTGCCTTATCGATGCCGGGAACGGAAAATTTAATTGAACTATTCAACCTCAATGACACTACCGGCAAGATTACCAACTACCGGAAAATTGATCTGAAGCAGGCTACTGGTCAAGTGTATGGCATCGAGTTTTCACCCGGTGGAAATAAATTATTTGCCACCATCAAAGGTCCGCCTTCACAAGTAGTAGAATATTTTATTGACTCGGTGGGTCGTCCATTCTTTAAGCAGCGTATTCAAAACCCAAGCGAGTTGGGCGCGATCGAATTAGGGCCAGACGGTCAGATTTATATGGCCATCAACGGAAGTAATGTTTTGGGAACAATACAGGCAGTGGATGATACAACGCGATTGTCATCTGTAAACTTTAGCGGGTTCAACCTTGCCGGAGGTACAAATAGTCGGTTAGGGTTGCCTAATTTCGTTCAGCAACAAAGCAACGCCTTCGGTGGTCCGGATTTTACGTTCACTGGTGTATGCCTGGGTGACTCTACCAAATTTGTTGGCACACCAACGGATGCCATTGATTCATTCACCTGGTTTTTTGGAGATGGCTCCTCTCCTAATCCTATGAATAACCCTACGCCAGCACACCTGTATGCTCTTGCGGGTACCTACAACGTGACGATGGGTCTCACCAACCGATGCGGACTGGATACTACCATTGTAAAACCCGTTACAATCAATGCTAAACCTGCCCGACCTACTATTCCAGGTGCAGCAGCATTGTGCAACGGCCCCGTAACGCTTGACGCGAATACAGGTAACTTACCAGGGCTTACATTCCGATGGTCGGGAGGACAAACAACGAAATCCATTGTCGTCACCGATCAATCGATTGTGAGGGTGACCATTACTGATACAAATGGTTGTACTTCAAACGGACAAAGCCTCGTAGCGGATAATCGACCGCAGGTCAATCTGGGGCCTGATCAAACCGTTTGTCAAAACTCATTTACGCTTTCGCTGGATGCACAAAATCCGGGCACTAACTATGTGTGGACAGTGAATGGTGGTGGCACTACTACCGCGCAAACTAAACCGGTAGATACGACTACGCCTGGCGCATTCACGTACCAAGTGGTGGTGACGGATCCGATTACTACTTGTACCACATCTGACCAAATCATTTATACCATTAAAGCATCCCCTTTGTTTGTTTTAACTGGTACAGACCCTACCACGTGCCTCGGCACCAACGGTACACTCATCCTTCAGCTACAGACTACAACACCAGCTACTGGACCTTACTCCTACTTCATGACAGGCCCGGGAGGTGTGAATAAACAAGCAGTTGACCAAAATGCGCCTCAATCCGTCACATTTAGTAATGCCAGCGTGCCCTCACTTTTAATGCCCGCGGGCACATACTCGGTAGTTGTACAAGACCAGATTTCACAATGCACCATCTCACAATCTTTCGGTTTGTCGGATGCGCCATTTACTGCTAACGCTACACCGATTTTGAATTGTGATCCCATCGCCTTTGCGGTGACTTCAACGGCTGTAGCGTTGCCGCTGATCTACACCGTTACCAATGGTGGCTCGGGCCAATCGGTAGGGCCGACTAATTCGCCCACAGCGAATTTTAATACCACCCCTATAGCAGCGCGAGCAGGCATTACCTCTGCATTTACTATTCAACTCCGGGATAACGCTGGTTGTATTTTATCGCTCAATCAGCAAGTGACACCCAACACACCGGTGCCAATCACTATCACTCCGTCTGTCTGCACCACTCCGCCCACGATCACAGTTGCAGGTGCTACTACCTACTCATGGACGGGCCCTGGAATTGTTGGTGCGACTAACGGATCTACTATTCAGATTTCAGGAAATGGTCAGTTGACCTATACGGTCACTGCCAATTCACCCGGGGCTTGTCAGAATATTCAACCCACGACCGTAATACTGGAAACCGTAACATCCGATTTCACCCAGAGCGACCCTTGCCAGACTTCTGTTATTCTCACCGCTACACCCAGCGGCACCTTTACTTATCGTTGGTACAAAGGAGGAGTGTTTCAACCAACCGTTCTTGGAAGAACCGTTTCACTGGGACTTTCAGAAAGTGGTGCCTCGTATCAGACGGAGCTATTTAGCACACGCAGCGGATGCGCCTTCCGTTCACAGCCAAAGACCATACAAGTTGTAGGTGTTGTCGATGCCGCTCTTTCAGCTACTCCGGCATGCGAAGACAATAAACCCTTCACACTCACTACTACAACCAGCACTGTAAGCCCAACGTTTACCTGGTTTAGAAATAATACCGCTTTAGCGGGATTTACGACTCAATCTATTGATCAAACCGATGCGGGCACCTATAAAGTGGAAGTGACCAAAGCAACGTGCAAAGCCACTGCCCAGATCACCGTAGTAAAAGCGCCTTTGCCTGTAGGCAATCTTCCAAACCGTTCTATCATTTGCAATGACCCGGAAAACAACGACCCGACAACCAATCAGGTGGACCTTGACCCCGGAAACTTTACAGGCTTCAGGTGGTTTAAGAACGAACTCCCGCTCAATTATTCGCAGCGCGTGTACACGGCCACAAGCCAAGGCAAATACCGGGTAGAAATTACCAACTCATTTGGATGTGTAGC
>JAIENH010000768.1 GCA_019751475.1 Cyclobacteriaceae bacterium | reverse complement strand
GTAAGGATTTGTTCATGACCGCAAGTTTAAAAAGTGTGATTCCCTTACAATTTAACTATTTTGCGTAAGTCCAGTTACTAAAAAACGAGTTTTGTGAGCTAAGGAAAATCGGCACTCAACTGTTCACTTTTGTACTCGCCTGTGTTCGTTTTGCTACAGAATAAGCCTTGGCGAACATAACCTGTTGAGCTAAAAACCTATCAAACAACGCGCATTTGCAGGTCGGCAAAAATGTGAATGATTATTGATGTAAGAATAGAAAGACCTGACTATGGCAACGCGCACCACCTCCTCATCATCCGTTTTATTGATACTTGTTCTCATCCTCACCTTTCCTATTTGGTTTGCTGTGGGGGCAGCCGCGATCGGTGTAGTGGCGGGCCTGTTTGGCGCAGCCATCGGTGTGATCGGTGCTATCTTCGGTGTCTTCATTGCACTGATTACACTTCCGTTTAAGTTAATCTTCGGCTGGGGGGATTGGGGCTGGCACGGATTTCCCCACGTTCATTTCAACGGCTGTATTTTCCTGGCCATTGTTATCATCGCAGCCCTCATGGTGCGCTCGCGAAGCAAGCGATAAAACGCTCAGTTGATCTTTGCTTCGATTTTAAATCCACCGATGTGATTGCGCAAGGCCTCTTGCCAGGTCACGTCTGCGTCCCACTTGGTGCCGAGAAAAACATTTCCATTGTCGATGTGGCGAAAGTAAAATTTATAGATCGTCTCGTTGGCCGGAATGGTCTTTAATTGTAGCGGCCCACCCGGAAACGTGATGGAGGCATAAGCATTTTCACCTTTGGTCATGTCGTAGCCTAAAATTTCGCGAGCCGCTTTGCCACGGGTGTGCACGAGGCAGAGCACGTATTGAAAACCCTGGCGCCTCAGTTCCTGCTCATCAGCACCGGCCGGGGTGAGCTTATATTTGAGTGGATAGTTGGAGAGAAAGAATTGTTCCAGCTCGCGATCCATTGCCTCGTTACCAAAGCGGGGCACGGCCAGGTTGTCCACCTTCAGGTCAATGGCATAAAATTCCTGACGGTTGCCTTTGATGGGGTTTATTGTTATGTCCCTTTCGGGAAAATCGTTGACTAAGAAATTCTGTTTCTTCTGACTACGCCACGAGTCCTGAAAGACAGTGGTGAGCATTTCGCGCAGCGTTGGCCTCTCCACGCGCCAGGCGGGCTGACCTGCTTCGGCCAGTGTGGATTTTTGATTGAAGAGTGTGCACGTAAAAGCAAAACCAGTTTTTGTTTTCTCTAGCAAGACAAGGTACTTGAACTGTCGCGCGATAAAATATTCTGCAAAGGCTTTTGTCACATCCGTGCCTGCCAGCAGCACATCGCGGTCAAAGTAGGCTTCTCCATCGATGCCGATTTGCTGAAAAGCTCGTTGTGTCTCCTCCAACTCTGCCTGTGTGAAGTTGTAGTCGTGTATCACCACCGAGCGGGCCGCGAGTAGATCACCTGGGGGTGATTCCACATATTGCAAAGCCGGCAAGCCGGGTTGCGCATAGCCCATCGGCAACGACAGGAGCATCGCCAACAAGGCAAGACAAGCAAATCCGGCTTTACTTCTAAAAGTCATTTCCTTCAAACGTAGAAGTTACGCGTGTATTTTACAATCATTGAAAAACGGGCTAGGTTACGAATCCCGTGTAAAATCATTTTCTATTGCGCTCTAGTTTAGGTGGGTCTTGACGCGTATCAAAGATAGTTTCAACGAATACGGCATAAAGAGTTTGGTCATATCGGTAAATGATTTTGTAATTACCTTCAACCAAGTACCGATACGTTGTTTTTGATTTTTTCCTTAATTTTTGCGTAGCCCCGGATTCGGGGAATGTTTCCAGTTGACGTGTACGAGTCAATATGTTTTCCGTTATCCGCCTGGCTGCGAGTACCGATTCTTGCGCCAGGAAATCATGTAAGATTTCCAGATCATGCAGGGCCTCATTTGACCATATTACATGTACCTTCTTCAATCAGCAAATCGCGCCTTAAGAATTTTTTCTACTTCTTCTTGTGTATGTACCCGTCCGGCCTCAATGTCTTGCTTTGATCGCTTCAGTTTAACTTCTAGGTCTTTGATATTTTTTGGCGTGCGACTGGCGTGAGCCTCTTTGATTGAGCTGGCGCGAAGTGCCTCAACGCGGTGAATAAGTTTTTCATCCTGCAATCGAGCAAGCCACTTAATCAATTCGATTTTTTTCACAGCCACATTCATACATAGCAATTTGAATACGAAAGTAGCAATTTATACGAATACCTAACCCCAAGAGTGGATCGGTGATGACAAAGGTTTTACAATCCAATAAAAACCCCTTCTTCATCTTTTCGCACGGGATACACCATGAGGTCGCGCGAACGCTCGGCACATTCACGCCCGGTCTTCAACTGAAAGCGGTGACCGTGCCACGGACAAATCACTTCATCTAAATGGTTTACCGTACCCTTGCTCAGCGATTCACCGTTGTGCGGACAGCTATCTTCCACGGCAAACAATTGATCACTTTTTCGCACGAGGCAGATGCGCAATTCGCGCAAGCGCAACAAACGGGGCCGACCGTCTTGCAGTGCAGCATTCATTTCACCAATAGAAGGAAAGATTTTTATCCATTCCATAATCTGCTTTTGCGAGGCGCTTCTTTTTTCTACCTTTCTCTGAAATACTTCTCAAAGATGAAAAAAATCTTAACCACCCTGATCGGATTTCTTCCCATCATGGCCCTGGCACAAACATCACCTGCGCTGCAAAAAAAATTGGAGCAGCAAGCAGCTGCGATGGAGCCTCGCGTGATTGAATGGCGCAGGTACTTTCATCAGAATCCGGAGTTGTCAAACCAGGAATTTAAAACCGGGGCGTTCATTGCAGAATTTTTGAAAGGCCTGGGCCTGGAGGTAAAATATCCGGTGGCTAAGACGGGCGTGGTAGCATTATTGAATACCGGCAAGCCTGGCCCGGTAGTGGCGCTGCGCGCGGATATGGATGCACTGCCGGTGACGGAGCGCAACAGTCTTCCATTTGTATCAAAAGTAAAGGCAACCTACGGAGGGCAAGAGACCGGTGTGATGCATGCCTGCGGTCACGACTCACACATGTCGATGTTGATGGCTGTGGCCGAGATACTCTCAAAAAATAAAGCAGAGCTGCGAGGCGCAGTGAAATTTATTTTTCAGCCGGCTGAAGAAGGAGTTTCTCCCAGCGAAGCACCGGCCGGTGCCGAACTCATGGTGAAAGAAGGTGTGTTGGAAAATCCCAAGGTAGAGGCGATCTTCGGTTTGCACATTCAGTCGCTGCTGCCATCGGGAACACTTAATTATAAAGCAGGCGCTTTGATGGCGGCTGTAGATGGAGTCGATATCAAAATTAAAGGCAAAGGTGCACACGGGGCCACTCCGTGGGATAGTGTTGATCCCGTGGTGGTAGCGAGCCAGGTGGTGACAGGATTGCAAACCATCGTCAGTCGCCAGACGGAATTAACAAGAGATGCGGCCGTCATCACTATCGGAAGTTTTCATGCCGGCATCCGGAGAAACATTATTCCCGAAGAGGCGATGCTGCAAGGCACCATCCGCACCTTTGGCCCTGACATGCAAAAGAAAGTGCATGAAAAGATTATGTTGACGGCTACTAAAATTGCAGAATCGTCTGGTGCCACCGCTACGGTAGATTTACAAATTATGTATCCGGCCACGATCAATGACGATGCCCTTACCACAAAGATGGCACCGAGTCTTGCCAAAGCAGCGGGTTCACAAAATGTGAACGTGATTACTCCGGTGACGATGGCAGAAGATTTTTCCTTCTTCCAGCAAAAAGTACCGGGCTTCTTTTTCTTCCTGGGCGCTTATCCAAAAGAGATGAACTTGGAAAAGCAACCTACTCACCACACAGCCGATTTTATGATTGACGAAAAGTCATTCATCACCGGAGTGAAAGCACTTATTCTTGTCACTACCGATTATATGTTCCTTAAAAAATAAAACGCATTTACAATTCTCATCATCTATGAAAAAATTCTTCTACATACTTCTGGCCTTCTATTCAACGAATTTGTTTTCACAAACGAATGCCAAGCTTCAGGCCAAGTTCGATCAACAGGCCGCTGCCATGGAGCAAAAAGTGATCGAGTGGCGCAGGCATTTTCATCAATACCCGGAACTTTCTAATCGCGAGACAAAGACGGCCGCTTACGTGGCTGAGCACTTGAGGGCGTTGGGCCTTAAAGTGCAAACAGGTGTAGCCAAAACCGGTGTAGTGGCTTTGCTTGAGACGGGCAAGCCTGGACCCGTGATCGGATTGCGTGCAGACATGGATGCACTGCCCGTAACGGAGCGCAACAGTTTGGCCTTTGCGTCAAAAGAAAAAGTAACGTTCAATGGTCAGGAGACGGGCGTGATGCACGCCTGTGGGCATGACTCGCACGTGGCTATTCTCATGGCTGTAGCCGAAATTCTGACCAAGAACAAAAATGATCTTAAGGGTACAATCAAATTTATTTTTCAACCGGCTGAAGAAGGTGCACCGGCAGGCGAAGAGGGCGGTGCTGATTTGATGGTGCGTGAAGGCGTGTTGGAAAATCCGGCTGTCGAGGCCGTCTTCGGTTTGCACATTCAATCCATGCGACCGGTGGGCACTATTGCTTATCGTCCGGGTGGCTTACTGGCTGCAGCCGATAATTTTTCTATCACCGTAAAAGGAATGCAATCGCATGGGGCTGCTCCGTGGATGGGCATTGACCCCATTGTAGTTTCTTCGCAGATTATTTTAGGATTACAAACCATTATCAGCCGCCAATCGGAGTTAACAAAAGAAGCGGCCGTTATTTCGGTGGGCCGGATTCAATCGGGCATTCGTGAGAACATCATTCCGGAAGAAGCTTTTTTTGCGGGCACCATCCGCACGCTCGATGAAGGCATGCAAGATAAAATTCACGACAAGATTAAACTCACAGCAACGAAGATTGCCGAGAGTGCGGGCGCTACGGCCATCGTCACCATTCGCAGAGGCACACCGGTAACGTACAATGATCCAGCGCTCACTGCCAAAGTAGTGCCGAGCCTGGTGAAGGCAGCCGGAGCAGACAAGGTATTCAATGTAAATGCGGTGACCGGTGCCGAGGACTTTGCATATTATCAGAAGAAAGTGCCCGGCTTCTTTTTCTTTGTGGGCGCCATGCCACCCGGCCAGGATCCCACGAAAGTGGCATCACATCATACGCCTGATTTTTTTATTGACGAAGCAGGATTTATTACAGGCCTGAAAGCCATGCTCAATGTAGCGGTAGATTATTTAAACGCTCCTAAAAAATAACAGTGCCGCAATCAACACCACGCGAGCTTTTCGAAAAAGGATTTATCAGCGAAGATCAATTCAACAAAATTGATTTGATCACATCTGGCAAAATTGTGTCGGTCTTTTATGAGTTGCGTACCTTGCTCTACCTGGGCGTGTTGTTGTTTACCAGTGGTATCGGCATACTGGTGTATCAAAATATCGGCTCGATGGGCCACATCATTGCCATTGCCGGTTTGTTTATCATTACATCGCTTTGTTTTCTTTATTGTTTTAAGACAGGCCCCGCTTATTCACATCAGCCGGTAAAAGGCCCCACACCGTACTTTGACTATATCGTGTTGCTGGGTAGCCTGCTTTTTATCTCCGTGCAGGGATATCTGCAATTTCAATATGGCCTACTGACAGAGTACCTCGGTTACAGTACGCTAGTAACGGCTGCATTCTTTTTCTTTATCGCTTACCGGTTTGATCATATTGGTGTACTGTCATTGGCGATCACGGCCCTCGCTTCTTTCTGGAGTATTCAGCTTTCGCCACAGAAGTGGTACAGCAGCGATTTTCTCTCTTCGTCAAACCTACCCACTACTGCCCTGATCTTTTCCGTAGTGATGATAGCCATAGCGATGCTGTTGGATAGCCGCAGCATTAAAAAGCACTTCACGTTTACGTATCTTAATTTTAACCTGCTCATTTTTTTTGTGGCCGGTATAGCCGGGTTGTTCCTTGAAGAAAATTATGCCGTGTATGTCTTACTTCTCTATGCAGGATGTGCCTTTGCCTATTGGTATGCACAGCGGTCGAAGTCATTTCTCTTTTTGCTTTACCTGTTTATAGCCGCTTATATCACCACTACGTTTCTGCTGGAAGAAGTCGGGTTCTTTGATGAGATATCGCTTTTGTTTTTTTACTCGATTGCTTCGTGTGGCGGATTTATCTGGTTCATCGTGAGGTTTCGCAATTACTTTAATCGCAACGCATGATCCGCAGCGCGTACAATACCGAAGACTTGTATAAACTGGGCGTAGTAAAAGATGCACAGCAATGGTGGAAAAGTGCACTAATCACCGAGCAGCAATTTCAGTCGATTAAGGACGCATATAAAAATGAGCTGTATCACCCCAATATTCTTATTCGGGTACTGCTATTTGTAGCAACCCTTATTGCACTTTCGGGCGTGAGTGGTTTGTTCTTCTTGATGGTGGGCAGCACAGGCGAAGCAGGTATCTCGTTTGCATCTATCGTGTATGGTCTTGGTTCGTTCGTTGTGCTGGAGCAGGCCTTCATTGCCAAGCGGCATTACAAATCTGGCGTGAATGAAGCCATTCTCTACCATGCTCTTGGGTTCACCATTGGCGGCCTGGGCGGGCTCACGGATTTTAGTATGCATGTAATCTTGATAGCCTGTATTGCGGGGTTTACGTTCGCAGCCATCCGCTACATTGATTTGCTTAGCACGCTTGCAGCGGTGCTCTCGCTGGCGGGTTGGGTGTTTTTTGAATGCTATAATCTTGGCGGAGTGGCTCAGCTGATTATTCCATTTGTGATCATCGTTGTCTTTGCGATTGTATATGCGGTCATCAAGCGACTTAAGAAAAATAGTGCCTACGCTCTATGGGAAAATAATTTTATAGTGGTGGAGTCGGTGTCACTGCTGTTGATTTACCTCGGTGGAAATTACCTGGTGGTGCGCGAGTTGAGTATTGAGCTCATGGGCCTCGCGTTGGAGCCAGGGCAAGACATTCCGTTTGCTTATGTTTTTTATTTCCTTACGGTGATGGTGCCGATTGTATATCTCCTGGTGGGTATTAAGAAAAAAGATGTTGTGTTGCTGCGGGTGAGCCTGGTGCTGGTGGCCATTTCTGTTTTTACGTTCAAGTATTATTATGGATTTGGTCACCCGGAAATTACACTCACAGTAGCCGGGGCCTTAGTGCTTGGCATTTCGCTGGCGCTCATGAATTACCTGAAAGAAATGCGAAACGGCTTCACGCGCGAAAATATTCTTTCTGAAAACTGGAGCAATGCTAACCTTGCAGCCTTTGTTATTTCGCAGACCATGGGCGGAAATCAACCGGCTAAAAGTGGCGAAGGATTTAAGGGCGGAGGTGGAGAATACAGTGGAGGAGGCTCATCCGGAGGCTTTTGACTTACACATTAAACATCCCCTATGGACTTGGCTGTGCGCACCGGCAATCAATTGTTGTCCAATTCCTATCCAGGCGAAAAAGGTGTGCGCTGGTTCATGGATTCCTCTTTGTACAAACAGAATTACTACATGCCAAATTTTTCGCACGGCACAGCCGGGGTTGGTTATTTCTTAGCGCGACTCTACCAGAAGACCAACAACAAACAATACCTGGATAAGGCCCTCACAGCGGCCGCCCATCTGGAGGCGATCGAAAATGAGAATGACTGGATTCGCCATGACGATGGCAACGGAAAAGATGTTTACTATCTGAGTTGGTGTCACGGGCCGGTAGGCACAGCGCGTTTCTACTACGAGTTGTACCGGGTGACGCAAAACAAAAAGTGGCTCGATAAAATTAAAACTGCAGCCAAGGCGCTGATGACGTGCGGCATACCCCAGCAGCAGACGCCCGGCTTTTGGAATAACGCGGGGCCGTGTTGTGGCTCGGCTGGTGTGGCAGAGTTCTTTCTGGACTTGCACAGAATCTTTGGCGATGCGGAATATCTTCAATTTTCGCAAATGGTGACAGCGGATGTAATAAACAAAGCAACCGTTGACGACAAGGGAACCTCCTGGCTGCAGGCCGAACACCGCAGGCAGCCCAACTTCCTTCAGGCACAAACGGGCTACATGCAGGGCGCAGCCGGCATTGGCCTGTGGCTTATGCATCTGTATGAATCAGACAAGAAACTAAAACCGGTGATTGTACTGCCGGATAAGTCTTTTTGAGTGTATTTTAAATAGTACACTTTTTTAATATTTTTGTACTTTAAATAGTACATTTTGGAATCCCTGATTATTAAGTTTCGTGGGTTGCTAGATTCCGTTTCGTCTCCCTTCGTGAGAAGTTTGGCTGATCGCGTGAACTGGAAAGCACCAGCCATAAGCATAGAAGGAGCAAGAGGTGTTGGCAAGTCTACCCTCATGCTTCAATATATTCAGAAAAACCTGCCAGTCGCGAAAACCCTTTACCTGACGTTGGATGACTTTTACTTTCGTCAAAACACCCTGTCATCTGTAGCAGAGGTGTTTTATCAAAACGGAGGTCGCAATCTTTTTTTGGATGAAGTACATAAATACCCGGATTGGCAAACGGAGGTGAAAAACATCTATGACTTCTTCCCGCAATTAAAACTGGTAATATCCGGTTCTTCCATATTGGCTTTGCAAAAATCATCGGCAGATCTGTCCAGAAGGGTAGTGAAGTACCACCTTCCGCCACTTTCGTTTCGTGAATATTTGGCATTGGAATATCAAATTGAATTACCCATTTATAAGTTGAGCGACATTCTACTCGATCATGAGGAGATAGCTTCTTTTCTACTAAAGAAACTCTCCTCGCCATTGGCAAAGTTTCGTCACTATTTACAATATGGTTCTTATCCTTTTTTTAAGGAAGGTGAAGCCGATTACCATACGCGAATTAATCAATTGATTAATGTAATTATTGACTACGATTTACCGGAGGCAAAACCCTTGGAAACTGGTTCGTTAGGTAAATTAAAAAAATTGCTATATGTAATCTCGCGCTCTGTGCCATTTAAACCTAACATTCAAAAACTTGCTGAGGACATTCCTAGCAGTCGAGGGCGATTACTCGAACTGATTGATATCCTGGAGAAAGCGCAATTGATAAGAAACCTTCGATCAGGAGTGTCAGGAGTTAGTCTTATGAACAAGCCCGATAAGATTTTTTTGAATAATCCGAATATAATTTATGCATTAGCAGATGAAAAGCCTGAAAAAGGAAATGTAAGAGAGACAGCTTTCATGGCGATGGTACAAGATGCAGGAGTTAGCATAAAATATTCCAGTGTTGGCGATTTTTTGATTGACGATAAATACACAATCGAAGTTGGAGGAAAAGACAAAAGCTTTCGACAAATCAAGACTATCAAAAATGCTTTCATTGTAGCAGATGATCTTGAGCGGGGGGCCACCAACAAAATACCTCTTTGGCTTTTTGGATTTCTTTACTAATTCTGTAAGTAATTTCAATTTATGAAGAAGTGTAGCTTTTTACTGCTTTTACTTTTTATCATCCCATTAGCACAAGCTCAAAAGAAGTCATCACCTGATTGGAAGTCCGTAGCTGAAAAATACGGAGTTGCATCGTTTAAAGATTTTTATGATTTACTAAGCCTGGCCAACGATGCTCACTTCCCGGCCGACATTGAAAAAAATGTGCAATGGTGCGAGGCCGCTTTCGCGAAGCGTGGATTCACCACCCAGCGACTCATCACACCTACGGTGCCGTTGCTCTTGGCGGAGCGCAAATCAGCGAAAGCCACAAAAACGGTATTGATCTATTTACAAATCGATGGCCAGCCGGTAGATCCTAAAAAATGGAACCAGCAAAGTCCCTGGAAACCAACGTTGAAAGAAAAGTCAGCGGATGGAGCGTGGAATGAAATTTCATATGAACGATTGTACGAAAGCTACAATCCTGATTGGCGCATTTTTGCGCGCGCCACATCTGATGCAAAAGGCCCTGCCTCCGCCTTCCTCGCTTCACTGGATGCGCTGCGCGAACTCAAGCAAGAGCCCACATTCAACATGAAAGTCATCATGGACTTTGAAGAGGAGCTCGGTTCTCCTAACCTGCCAACGGCCGTGACAAAGTATAAGAAAGAACTGTCGGCTGATATGCTCATCATCTTTGATGGACCTCGCCACGTGAGCAATGAACCCACATTGAGTTTTGGTGCCCGCGGTATTTGTGAAATCACGCTCACAGTTTTTGGTCCGAGAAATCCGGTGCACAGCGGCAACTACGGCAACTACACACCCAATCCTGCCATGCGACTATCGCAACTTCTGGCTACGATGAAAGACGAAGATGGTCGTGTTTTGCTTCCCGGTTTTTATGATGGTGTCGTATTGACGGAGGAAGAGAAGAAAATCCTGCAACAAGTTCCCGATAATGAATTGGAAATCAGGAAATTTTTGGGCGTAGCAGCCCCCGATAAAATCGGAGCAAATTTTCAGGAATCATTGCAATACCCCACGCTCAACATTCGCGGACTGGACGCATTATACATTGGCGATGAAGTACGAACGCTTATCCCAGCCACAGCCACAGCCGAGATTGATATCCGACTCGTTCCATCCAGCGACCCGGCACGACTCATTGATCTTGTGAAGAAGCATGTAGAGGGTAAGGGTTATTACGTAATCAATCGCCCACCTACGGAAGAGGAGCGAATGAAGTATCCGCGCATTGCATCGTTTCAATCCAGCATATCGTATCTCGCTTTTCAAACTCCATTTGACTCTGAATGTGGAAAATGGTTGAGTCGTGCGATGGTGAAGACGTTTGGAAAAGAGCCTATCCAAATACGCACAGCCGGTGGGTCTATTCCTATTTCACCTTTCGTCACTACGCTCGGCATACCTGCTGTGGGAGTGCCTACCGTAAATGCCGATAACAGTCAACATGCAGAGAACGAAAACATTCGTGTGGGCAATTACATTGACGGAGTGAAAACGTTCCTGGCTATCCTTACGGAGAAGTTGTGACAAGTTTGATTTCCTACCTTTAACACATGGAGCAACCGCAGGAACCGTCCGGCCAGGCAAAGTTGTATCGGGCACTTACATTGACTAGTGCTTTGCTGCTGGCTATTTTTTGGTCGCTGGGCACTTTCTTCTTTTGGTCGCTTTTGGGACTCACTGCTTCGTTTGCCGTGCTGTGGTTTTTTGCTTCCGGTGCAGATATTTTTAAGAATGTTGAGTGGCCATCCTTTTCTGGAGGTAGTCGCAAACGACCACGAGACGTGTACGGTCGTCCGGCTCCCAATCCTGCTCCGGTAAGGAACATGCTCCGTACGTTTATCATTTTGTTTGGTCTGATGTTCGGATTTTTCTTTCTCGTTGGATTATTTTCTGATGATGAGGAGGAAACACCTGTGACGGTAGAAGGTGAAGCGCCCGTTGAACAAGTACAGGCAACCGAAGATCCGGCCGCAGCTGTTTGGAATGAAAAAGGTGCTACTGCATACAATAACAACAGCTACGATTCTGCGGATTACTATTTCAATAAGGCGTTGCAAATAGATCCGAAGGATATGTACGCGCTCTACAATCGTGGCCTCGTTTTTTCAGCACGCAAACAATATCGGAGAGCAATTGAGAGCACACGCTACTGCCTTCGCCTGTATCCTGATTACAACTATGCGTGGTGGCTGCTGGGTGACACTTACAACTACATGAACAACTACGACTCAGCGTTGTATTGCCTGGAGCATATCTATGACAAAGGCTTTGGAGAACTTGACTTCCTTACGCTGCTGGGGCAAGTGTATCAAAACAGGCGCAACACGGAGAATGCCGTAGCAATCTATCAGGAGATCCTTCAGCAAGACAGTAGCCGGGTAGAAGCGTATGAACAACTCGCAAAACTCGATCCTGAAAAAAGCGACTGGTATCGCACGAAAAAGAAAGTTTGGTCACAGCCGAAGTGAAAATCAATCGGGCTGCAAAAGTACTTTTAAGCAGTTGTCTTTCTTGTTTGCAAAAATATCATAACCCTGTATTCCTTGTGACAACCGCATGCGATGCGAGAACACGGAGGCAATGTCATATTTCTTTTGTTGCACCAGCGGGGTGAGCCGATCCATGAGGTGTCGAGCAGGGCAGCGCCCGATTCTATACGTTAGATTTTTATTGTAAGCCTCAACAGGCGAGAAGGCGAGATGCTCATCTGTGCATACGCCTACGGAGGAGACAATACCTCCTGGTCGTACGAGATCAACAGCAAGTCGCACTGCACCATGACTTCCTACTGCTTCGAGTACACCGTCTGCCCCGCGACCGTCCGTGGCATCACGCACTATGTCAATAGCTGACTGGCGGTGTGAGTTAATTGGTTCCGCCCCCCATCGACTCGCAAAGGCAAGACGTTCGGGTATGGAGTCAACGGCAAAAATTCTCTCAGCGCCCAACTCGCGTGCTCCATTAATAGCCATCAAGCCAACCGGCCCACAGCCCACCACGGCATACACTCCGCCCGGTTTTACCTCTGCTTGAAGCGCGCAGAAAAAACCAGTAGAAAAGACATCGCCTAACAAAAGTGCTTCTTCCATGCTGACGCCTTCCGGAATTTTCATCAGCGTGGAGGAAGCCAACGGTACGCGCACATATTCGGCCTGACCGCCCTGCAGTCCTTTTTCCTTTTCTACCCAGCCAAACAATTGATTGTAAACACACCGGCAGGTGAGACCGATAGTACAATAAAAGCAACGGCCGCAACTCGTAGTAAACGGGCTCATTACACGGTCGCCTTTGTGGAAACTGATTACAGCGCGGCCTGTTTCTACAATTTCTCCGGCAAACTCGTGACCCATAGCTGTGCCCGGATCAATTCCTTTTTCCCGCTCGTGATACACATGAAGGTCGGACCCACAAATAGCGCATGCCTGCACTTTCACAATGACATCTGTGTCTGCCAGAATTTTAGGATCGGCTATAGATTCGTAGGCGATCGTTTGCTTGGCGTGAAAAGTGAGGGCCTTCATGGAGTGACTTCGAATTTTATAAGCTAACTGTCAAAGTTTGGTAAGCCTTCCAAAAATGATAATAAGTTAAAGTTAATGACATATTCTCAAGAATCTTTAGACAAACTCCATGGTGCTGTCATATTACATGGCTATCACCTGTCAAATCTACACCGGTTTTATGAAACACATAAAGCACAACAAGGCTGGTTAGCTGTGGACACAACAAAAGCTTTTTTTCCTCTTAAAAACAGAAACAAATACCCCACTTCATCCGTACAAACCAAAAATGGCAAGGCATGAAAGTCTACCTAGGTGAATTTGAAGAACTGGTGCTGCTCACCATCGCCACCCTCGGCAACGAGGCCTACGGGGTGTCCATCCAGCAGGATATCGAAACGCGCTGCAACCGCACCATCAGCATCGGAGCGCTGCACTCTACCATCACGCGCCTCGAGGAAAAAGGTTTTCTCAAATCGTGGATGGGAGGCGCCACACAGGAGCGAGGCGGCCGCAGCAAGCGCTACTACGAAATCACACAAGCCGGCAAGCGTGCTGTGAGCGAAACCAAGAGCCTGCGCGATGAGCTGTGGGACTTGTCCAAAATCAAACTTTCGTTGAAATGAACCAGCCGCCCAAGTTGGCGCGTCAGTTCTTTGAGTGGGTCAGTGCGCCCGCCAAAGTTGATGACCTATTGGGCGACCTGGACGAGTGGTTTTGTATTCATGCAAAAACAAAGTCGCCCGCCCGCGCGCGGCTCGACTACTGGAAAAAAGTTCTCTCCCTGAGTTTTTCTTATGCCATCCGCAAGCGTAAGCGCGATGCCAAAGCAAGTCCTTATTCTTCCACCAATCTTTCACTCACCATGTTTGAAAATTACCTGAAGGTTGCGCTCCGCAACATTTTCAAAAACAAACTCACAGCCGTCATCAACATTGCCGGCCTGGCGCTGGCCATCGCCAGTGCGCTGCTCATTTACCTCTACATCCGCGATGAGGTGAGCTATGAAAAATATCATAGCAAGGCCGACCGCATCTACCGTGTTACCCGCGACTTTCTTTCGCCTGATGGCGTAGCTAATTTAAAACTGGGAAATGTAGCACCACCTATCGGTCCGCTGATTAAAAATGACTTTGGCGAGGTGGAGGTGATGGCCCGCACCATCAACTTCAACATGGTGATTGGCCTGGAAGAAAATGGCGAGCTCAAGAAATCGTTTTCCGAACAACGCATCTTTTTAGCCGAGCCGGAGATCTTTAAAATTTTTGATTTCAACATCATATCGGGCAATGCAGCCACGGCACTTGACCGCCCGCTCACCATTATGCTGTCGGAGAAAGCTGCCGAGAAATATTTTGGTGATCAAAACGTAGTAGGCAAGCGCTTGCGCGGAAATAATCAGTTGGACCTGGAGGTAACAGGTGTTTACAAAAACCTGCCGCTGCAATCGCACTGGCATCCCGATATGCTCATCGCCTTCAGCACGCTTAACGACAGCACCATCTACGGCAGGCGAAGGCTTGAAACCAATTGGGGAAACAACTCTTTTGGCACGTACCTCTTGCTGGAAGAGGGCTACGACCCGGTTCGATTAGAATCCAAGATGCCGGCTTTTCTTGACAAGCACTTTGGGCCATACGCCAAAGCGAACTATGGAGTCAAACCGGATTTCGTTGCTTCGAAGAGTACGGCCTTACACATACAAAAAGTAACCAACATTCATTTGCACTCGCACCTGGATGACGAACTGGAAGTAAACGGCAACATCAACAACGTGTACATGATGGGCGTCATCGGCATGTTCATTGTGCTCATCGCGGGTTTCAACTTCATCAACCTCTCCACTGCCCGCGCCACCAAACGCGCGAAAGAAGTGGGCATGCGAAAAGCCGTGGGCGCTTACAAAAATCAGTTGGTCACTCAATACCTGAGCGAATCCATTCTCACAGCATTTTTTGGCTTAGCTCTGGCGTTGGTCATTTCGTTCTT